>NZ_QRVW01000003.1:0-109626 GCF_003458855.1 Mitsuokella sp. AF21-1AC | reverse complement strand
CCTGCGCCTCTCCGCGCTGCACGAGTTCGGCGGCCGCCGTGGCATGCATCTCTCCGCCAGCGATGGCGAGACAATGGACTGGTCACGCGATTACGGCAGCACCTGGTACGAAGCCAGCCTCGGCGGCACGTACCGCCTGAACGACCGCACGACCCTTTACGGCGACGTCCAGCGCTCGTTCGGCAGTGACTGGCACAAGAAATGGCAGGGCAACATCGGCATCAACTGGCAATTCTGATAGAAAAATGACGCCGCAGGCATCACGCTTGCCGCGCCATTTTTGTTTTTAGCCTTCCCCGCGCACGGGGAAGGGGGACCGCGAAGCGGTGGAAGAGGTCCATGAACGGACGGGTGTAAGAACAATCCCCGACAGCAAGTTCTCACAAGCGTTGCAGCCCCGCAGGGGCGCGAAGCGCGGGATGCCGGTGGCATCCCCGGGTGTGGCCCGCAGGGCCGAAAGGGTCCATGGGCGAGGATATGCGTACGACCGATGACGCTGCGGGATGCATTCCGGCTTCGGCGCGTGGCTGAATGCGAAAAGGAGGGGACGAGGGAGCAACGCTGCGCGAAGTCGGCTGGCTAAAGGGATTTTTTCCTTTTTAATGCAGCCCGACGAATGTACGAAACGCGCGCTGCTTGAACGACGCACATTCGTCAGGAAGCTAGAGAGGAAAAAATCCCTTCTTAACGCCAGGCGCCAACGCTCCGCTTATGCTCCCTCGTCCCCTCCATGCGATTACGGGCAATCGCCACGCGCCTCCAGGCGGAATACACCCTCCGCTCGGGCTCATTTTCCTCGGCAGGACAACGAGCGCAGCAAGTCGCGCAGCCGTCCCTGCGCACGGGGGCGCGAAGCGCGGGATGCCGGTGGCATCCCCGGGTGTAGCCCGTGGGGCCGAAAGGGGTTCATGGGCGAGGATATGCGTACGACCGATGATGCTGCGGGATGCATTGTGCCTCGAAGCGCGGCCTTCCCCGCGCACCTAAGGATTTGACAGGTATTTTTCAAGCGTGTAACATTAAGGGGTAAGCAGTTTCCTGATTTCATTTCTCACCGATGGCTGCATCTTGCGGCGAAACGGTGAAGGAAAGGATGGTTTATTATGTTAGGAGGATATTTGCGATGAGTGGAATCTTTTATGGTATTGGTGTCGGTCCCGGCGACCCGGAGCTCTTGACGATGAAGGCAATTCATGCCATCCAGAAAGCTGATGTGCTGATTGCGCCCAAGACGGAGAAGAAGGATGGCAGCGTGGCGCTGTCGATTGCGAAGCCGTATTTCAAGCCGGACATTGAGATTGTCTATCAGGTGTTCCCGATGGTCAAGGGCTTCGAGACGGATACGGCGGCCTGGGAGGCCAACAAGGCGGAGATCCTGGATCTTTTGAAGGCCGGCAAGAATGTGGCGTTTTTGACACTCGGTGATCCGATGTTCTTCAGTACCTACATATATATATACCGGCTGCTGGAGCACGAGGATGTGACGATTGAGACGATCCCGGGCGTGCCGGCATTTGCGGCCATCGGCAGCTATGTCGGTTACCCGATTGTCGAGGGCAACGATATCCTGACGATCATCCCGGCTACGGCGCCGGAGGACAAGATCGAGAAGGCTATGGATGCGGCCGACAATGTCGTCCTGATGAAGGTCTACAAGAATTTCTCCGAGATGGCGGAGCTGCTCAAGAAGAAGCATCTTTCCAAGCAGGCCGTGATGGTCAGCCGCGCGGGGCTTTCGGAGGAGCGCATCATCCGGGATATCGAGGCGCACAAGGATGAGCATGTCAATTACTTGTCGACCATCCTGACGCGCAAGCAGTGAGGAGGGGTGTTTCATGAAACGATTCGTTATTTTGTGCTTTGCCCTCCTGGCCCTGCTCGTGGCGGCAGGCTGCGGCTCACAGGCGAGTGCGCCGTCCTCTTCTTCCGGCGACAAGGCGTTTGCCGTCATCCACGATGCCATGGGCCGCGAGGTGACGCTTTCGAAGAAACCGGAGCGCATCGTCGTGACGTCGGCTTCGTTCCTCGAGCCGCTGCATGAGGTCGGCGGCGATGTCGTCGGCCGCCCGGATTCGAAGACGAAGATGCCGGATTACGCCAAGAACAAGGCGAGTGTCGGCAAGGTCTACCAGATCGACGTCGAGAAGGTGCTGTCCTGTGAGCCGGATCTCGTCATCGTCAACAAGGGCATGAACGAGAAGCTCGTCGATACGCTCGAGAACAATGGCATTCAGACGGTCGTGCTCGATATGAAGAGTTACGACGATGTCAAGAATGAGGTGCAGGTGCTCGCGCAGATCACGGGTGAGCAGCAGAAGGGCGAACAGCTCATCAACGACATGGACGCCAAGATCCAAGCCATAAAAGATAAGATTCCGCAGGACACGCATCGCGTATCCATCATCCATACGACGAATCAGGGGCTCTCGGTGCAGCTCGAGGGCAGCATCGCCGGCTGCACGGCCCGCCTGCTCGGCTGGGACAATGTGGCTGCCGGCATGACGCCGCTCGAGAAGAATCCCGATGCAGCGCCATACAGCCTCGAGACGCTCGTCGAGCAGAATCCGGAAATCCTGTTCATCACGAGCATGGGAAAAATTGAGGAGGCCAAGGCTGGCATGGAGAAGACTATGGCGGAGAATCCGGCCTGGCAGACGGTCGATGCCGTCAAGAACGGCCGCGTCTATTATCTGCCGCAGGACCTTTTCCTGCTGAGCCCGGGCATCCATTACCCGGAGGCCGTCGAGACGATGGCAAAGTGTGTCTATCCGGAGGCCTTTGCTAAATGAGTGAAGGGAAGAAGCAAGGCCGCAGCCTCCTGACGCGCAGCGTCCTGTTCCTCGTCTTTGCCGTGCTGGCCGTGACGGGCGGTATCGTCAGCATCATGCTGGGGTCCGTCGAGATCCCCGTGCAGGAGATCTGGTCGGCGCTCACGGGCGGCGGCGCGGGCACGCACGGGCAGATCCTCATGAACATCCGGCTGCCGCGCACGCTTGTGGCGGCGCTCGTCGGCATCAATCTGGCGCTTTCGGGTGCCATTCTGCAGGCGGTCATGAAGAATCCGCTCGCAGACCCGCACATCATCGGCATTTCGTCGGGCGCGGGCCTCATGGGCATCCTCGTCATGCTGCTGCTGCCGGAGTACGCGTATCTCGTGACGCCGGCGGCTTTTGTCGGCGCGATGGGGGCGGCCATCCTCATCTACATTCTGGCCTGGAAGAACGGCATCCGGCCCATCCGGATCATTCTGGCCGGTGTGGCTGTCTCGGCATTCCTGGGGGCGGGTATTTCCGCGCTCATGATCCTCTACAGCGACCGCGTGCACAGCGCACTCATGTGGATGGTCGGCGGACTTTCCGCTAGGAGCTGGCCGCACGTGGCGATGCTCTGGCCTTATACGCTCGTTGGCAGCGTGCTGGCCTTCCTGGCCGCACGCCATCTCAACATCCTGCAGCTCGGCGATGAGCTCGCGAAGGGCCTCGGGCTGCGCGTGGAGCTCACGCGCCTGCTGCTGACGGCCGTCGCCGCCCTGCTTGCGGCCAGCGCCGTCTCAGTCGTCGGGCTCCTGGGTTTCGTCGGTCTCATCGTGCCGCATGCGGCGCGCCTCATGATCGGCTCGGACTACCGGTATCTGCTGCCGGCTTCGGCCGTGCTCGGCGCGGCCGTCGTCATGTACAGCGATACCTTTGCGCGCGTGGCCTTTGCGCCCGTGGAGCTGCCGGTCGGCATCATCATGGCGGTGCTCGGCGCTCCGTTCTTCCTGTTCCTCTTGAGAAGGGAGCTCTGATACGATGGAACTTACGGCAAAAAATCTGCAGGTGTCCATCGCAGGACACACCATCTTAAAGGATCTGTCCGTCACGTTTGCCGCAGGCAGGCGCACGGCCATCATCGGGCCGAACGGCGCGGGCAAGTCGACGCTCCTGAAGGTCCTCACGGGCCTCAACGAGGATTATCGCGGGCAGGTCACACTCGACGGAGAGGATATCCGCCATCTCGGGAGGCAGAGGCTCGCGCGCCATCTCGCCATCCTGCCGCAGGGCGCGCAGGCCCCGCCGGATACGACGGTAGAAAGGCTCGTGGATTACGGGCGTTTCCCGTACCGCAGCTGGTTCCGCGCCGGCAATCCCAGGGCTGACCGGGAGGCGGTGGCCTGGGCCATGCAGGTGACGCATGTGGAGAAGTTCCGCCAGCGTCAGGTGCAGACGCTCTCAGGCGGCGAGCGCCAGCGGGCGTTCCTCGCGATGGTGCTCGCGCAGCAGCCCGATATCCTGCTGCTCGATGAGCCGACGACGTACCTTGACATCGCGCATCAGCTCGAGGTCATGCAGATCGTCTGCGAGGTCAACCGGCGCTACGGCATGACGGTGATCATGGTGCTGCACGACATCAACCATGCGCTGCAGTATGCCGACGAGATCGCCGTGCTCAAGGACAGGCACATCGTGCGGCAGGGGCCGCCGCGCGAGGTCGTGACCGTCTCGATGCTCGCGGAGGTCTTCGGCGTCCGCGCGGATATCTTTACGAACCGGACCGGGGCGGCCGTGCTTTCGCCGGTGGCTCTGGTGCCTCGGCCGTAAAACAAGAAAGAACCGTATGCGTACGGTTCTTTTTTTATGGAATTTATTCTTGATCGAGACGACTTTCTTTACAAATGAAAATATCTTTCAAATAAATGCTGAGAATGCTTGACAGATTTTAATGAGATGGGCTATCATAGTCAATGAAGAAATAATCTCATTATCATTATCATATACGATTAGGAGGCGTTCTGATTTGACATTGAAAGACGGCAAGACCGGCATGACGCTCAAAATCCTGAAGATTGATGAGTCCAACCTCAAACAGCGCATGATGACGATGGGCCTGATCCCAGGCACGAAAGTCAAGATCCTGCGCTCGGCGCCGCTCGGCGATCCCATTGCCATTGGCGTTCGTTCCTACAACCTGGCACTGCGCCGCGCGGATGCGGAGAAGGTACAGGTTCAGCAGGTCAACTGAGTGGAGGAAAGGAGACGCAAGCTTTTATGTCAACATTAGGAGTAGCACTTACCGGCAATCCGAATACCGGCAAGTCCACCATTTTCAACGAACTGACTGGTGCACGCCAGAAGATCGGCAACTGGCCGGGCGTCACGGTCGATAAGAAAGTCGGCTATACGCGTTACAACAACCGCGCCATCTCGATCGTCGACCTGCCGGGCACGTACAGCGTCAACGCGCGCAGCCCGGAGGAAAAGATCGTCATCGATTACCTCATGAACAACAAGCTCGACCTCGTCATGGACGTTGTCGACAGCTCCAATATCGAGCGCAACCTGTTCCTTACGGTACAGCTGCTCGAAGCCGGCATCCCGCTGCTCATCGACCTCAACATGCAGGACGATGCGGCGCGCCGCGGCATCAAGATCGATACGAAGCGCCTCGAAGAAGCCATCGGCATGCCAGTGGTCGAGACGGTCGGCCGTGACAGCAAGAGTACGAAAAAGCTCCTCGATGTCTTTACGAATACGGTCATGGCCAACTACGAGGTCAGCCCGCAGGTGCAGGCGCACATCGATACGGTCAATGCCATCAAGGCCAGCAGCAAATCCGAAGAGGAGAAAGAGGAGGCCATCATCGAGGCCCGCTATGCCCTCATCGACAAGATTATGGCGCAGTCTGTCGACATGAGCAATGTCGGCCAGTCGAAATCCGAGAAGATTGACCGCTATCTCGCCAACGGCGTGCTCGCACTGCCAATCTTCCTCGTCATCCTCTACGCGGTCTTCCAAATCACGTTCACCTGGATCGGCCAGCCGATTGCGGATTTCCTCGACGACCTCATCAACACGGACTTCGTCGATTTCATGACGGATTTCCTGACGGATGCCGGCGTTGCGGACTGGATGGTTTCGCTCGTCTGTGACGGTATCATCTCGGGCGTCGGCGCGGTGCTGACGTTCGTGCCGCTGATCTTCGTCCTGTTCTTCTGCCTCTCCTTCCTCGACGGCACGGGCTACATGGCCCGCATCGCCTTCATCATGGACCCGATCATGCGCCGCTGCGGCCTGACGGGCAAAGGCGTCATGCCGCTGATGATGGGCTTCGGCTGCGGCGTCCCGGCCATCATGGGTGCGCGCGCACTCGATTCTGAGAAGGACCGCATGGTCTCCATTCTCGTCACGCCGTTCCTTACGTGCGGTGCAAAACTGCCGATCATGGCACTGTTCGCCGCGATGTTCTTCCCCGATAATGCCGCCAATGTCGTCTTTGCCATGTACATCATCGGCATGCTCATGGCCATCATCGTCGCCAAGGGCCTTGGCTCCACGATCTTCAAGTCGGAGGGCTCGACGTTCCTCCTGGAGCTGCCGCCGTACCGCATGCCGGATATGAAGACGGTTCTCCTCGAGACATGGGACAAGGGCAAGGGCTACCTCATCAAAGCCGGTACGATCATCTTTGCCGCGTCCGTCCTGCTCTGGGTCATGTCGAACTACAATTTCAGCGGCCCGTGCGAGATTGAGGATTCCATTCTCGCCACGATCGGCGACTGGATGTCGCATCTCTTCGTCTTCCAGGGCTTCGACACCTGGGAGGCCGGCGCAGCCGTTCTCTCCGGCATCATGGCCAAGGAGACGGTTGTCGCGACGATCGGTATCCTCTACGGCGCCGGCGATGTCTCGACGGAGGCTGAGGATGCCGCCGATACGGCTTCCACGATGATGCAGACGGGCATGGCCACGGCCTTCACGAGCCTTTCGGCCTTCTCCTTCATGGTCTTCTCGCAGCTCTACACGCCTTGCGTGACGGCACTCGGCACGATCAAGAAGGAAGCCGGCGGCTGGAAGTGGGTCGCGTTCTCCGCATTCTACATGTTCGCCATCGCTTGGCTCGTCTCGCTGCTCGTCTATCAGATCGGCAGTCTGCTGGGCTTTGCCGGCTGATGATGGAGAAGAAGGCCCGGTGCCTTGCACCTCGTTGTCTTCTGTGATACGCTTTAAGAAAGATTTCCGGGCAGGCGCTTCGTGCGCCCGGTGCCCGGATGGATTGGAGGGATTTTTATGGCAACCTTTATCGTAGGCGCTTTGGTGGCGGTGGGGCTCTATTACGCTCTGCGCCATGTTTACCGGAATTTCCGCCTTGGGCGCGAGGACTGCTGCGGTGGCAACTGCTCGGCGTGCAGCGGTCACTGCATGGGAGGCCATTCCCTTCCGGTAAAAAAGTGACGATTCTCTATCCTTACACATAATCCACACGATGTGCATCGCCTGCTTTTGGCGATGGTCGCACCATCAGGTATCCTGCCTCCTGGTGCGGCATTTTTTTGTTTGTGCCCGGATTCTGGCCAGAATGTCAAAAATTTTGTGGACTGTCTTTTCAGATACGCACAGATGTGGTAATATAAAAGGCAGAGATTTGTCTTTGAGGCGGGGAGCGTTTCCCCACCGGCGGTATAGCCCGCGAGCCTGCCTGGCAGGCACGATCCGGTGTGATTCCGGAGCCGACCGTATAGTCGGGATGAGAAAAGGCAGGCACGTGTTTTTTCACATGTAAAAGCAGCCGCTGGGAAGAGATCTTCCAGCGGCTTTTTGTTTTCTCAATGTCTCATACACAGATCCATGTTCCTTTGGTGAATCATGAGAGTCTGAGGTGATTGCATGCAGGATGAAGAATTCATGCGGGAAGCCCTGCAGCTTGCCCGCAATGCCGAGGGGCGGACCTCGCCAAATCCCATGGTGGGTGCGGTGATTGTACGCGGCGGCCGCATCGTGGCTGCCGGCTGGCACCGGAAAGCCGGTACGCCTCATGCGGAGGTCCATGCGCTGCGCATGGCGGGGGAGCTTGCCAGGGGCGCGACGCTCTATGTGACGCTTGAGCCCTGTGCGCATTACGGCCGCACGGGCCCGTGCGCCAGGGCCGTCGCAGAAGCCGGCATCCGCCGCGTCGTCATCGCGATGCAGGACCCGAACCCGCTCGTGGCGGGCAAAGGCATCCGCATTCTCCGCGAGGCGGGCGTCGAGGTCGTCTGCGGCGTGCTCGAGGAGGAAGCGAGGAAGCTCAACGAGGTCTTCCTCAAGTGGATTCCGCAGAAGATGCCGTTTGTCGTGCTCAAGACGGCCATGTCGCTTGACGGCAAGATTGCGACGCGCACGGGAGCTTCCAAGTGGATCACGGGTGAGGCCGCAAGGCTGCGTGTACATGCGTACCGCGACCGCTATGACGCCATCCTCGCGGGCATCGGCACGGTGCTCGCGGACAACCCGAGCCTCACGGCCCGCCTGCCGGATGGCACGGGCCAGAATCCCGTCCGCATCATCGTGGACAGCTGCGCGCGCACGCCGCTTGAGTCGAGAGTCGTCACGGACAAGGCCGCGCGCACGATCATCGCCGTGACGGAGGCGGCACCTCCTGCACGCGTCGAGGCCCTGCGCAGGGCCGGTATCGAAGTGATGACGGCAGGGCCAGGCCCCAAGGTCGATCTGAAGCTTCTCTGCCAGGAGCTCGGTCAGCAGGAAATCTGCTCCATCTTCGTCGAAGGCGGCGGCAGCATCGGGTTCTCGTTCCTGCAGGCCGGCCTTGTCGACAAGGTACACGCCTTTATCGCACCGAAGCTCATCGGCGGGCGCACGGCTCTGACCCCGGTGGAGGGCGAGGGCTTTGCGGAGCTCAAGGATGCCGTAGAGCTCCGGGATATGGAGGTCGAGCGGCTTGGAGGAGACATCCTCGTCACCGCTTATACGAAATGATGAATGAGGGACGCTTATGTTTACAGGAATCATTGAAGAGGTCGGCCGCATCCAGCGGCTCGGCGGCGGCTCGCTTACCATTGCCGCCAGGGAGGTCCTCAAGGATGTACATGTGGGCGACAGCATCGCCGTCAACGGCATCTGTCTGACGGTGACCTCGTTTGATGCCCGCCATTTCACAGCCGATGTCATGCCGGAAACGGTGCGCCGCACGTCGCTTGACGGCCTGCGGCAGGGCAGCCCCGTGAACCTCGAGCGCGCACTGCAGCTCGGCGGCCGCCTCGGCGGCCATATCGTCTCGGGCCATATCGACGGCACGGGCACGATCCGCGCATTCCGCGACGAGAAGAATGCCATCCTCATGACGGTGGAGGTGGAGCCCTCCATCCTGCAGGGTATCGTCGAGAAGGGCTCGGTCGCCCTTGACGGCATCAGCCTGACGGTGGCGGAGGTCACGGATCGCGATTTCACGGTGAGCCTCATCCCGCACACGCGCGAGGTCACGAACCTCGGCAGCCGCAGGCAGGGAGACGCCATCAACATCGAGAACGATGTCATCGGCAAATACGTCGCGAAGATCCTCGGCAGTGCCTATGGAACGGCAGAAGGACCGGAGCATGCGGGGGGCCTTTCGAAGGATTTCCTCGTCCGGAACGGCTTCTTTATTTAATCCGCAAGATAATCCGCAAAGATCAAAAACGAATCAGGAGTGAAGATACATGTCAGATTTTGCAACTGTAGAACAGGCCATCGAGGATATCCGGAATGGCAAGATGGTCGTCGTCGTCGATGATGAGGACCGCGAGAACGAGGGCGACCTCATCGTCGCCGCTGAGACGGTGACGCCGCAGGATATCAACTTCATGGCGACGTATGCCAAGGGCCTCATCTGCACGCCGATTGACGGCAAGCGCCTCGATGAACTCGCCATCGGCCAGATGGTCGTCAACAACACGGACAACCACGAGACGGCCTTCACGGTCTCCATCGATGCCTACGATACGGAGACGGGCATCTCGGCCTTTGAGCGCTGCGATACCATCAAGAAGCTGCTCGACCCGAAGTCCAAGCCTGCAACGTTCCGCCGTCCGGGCCACGTTTTCCCGCTGCGCTCCGTCGAGGGCGGCGTGCTGCGCCGTGCCGGCCATACGGAGACGACGACGGATCTTGCGCGCCTCGCCGGCTTCTATCCGGCCGGTCTCTGCTGCGAGATTATGGATGACGACGGCCACATGATGCGTACGCCGCGCCTCAAGGAATTCGCCAAGGAGCACGGCCTGCACATCATCACGGTCAAGGCACTCATCGAATACCGCAAACGCACGGAGAATTTCGTGCACGAGGTCGCTGATGTTGATTTCCCGAGTAAGTACGGCCATTTCCGCATCCATGCGTATGAGAACGAGCTCAACAACAAATGCGACATCGCCATCGTCAAGGGAGATGTGCGCGGCAAGAAGGATGTGCTCGTGCGCGTCCATTCCGAATGCCTGACGGGCGATGCACTCGGCTCGCTGCGCTGCGACTGCGGCGACCAGCTCGCACTCGCGCTCAAGAAGATCGAGGCAGAGGGCGCGGGCGTCGTGCTCTACATGCGCCAGGAGGGCCGCGGCATCGGCCTCGCGAACAAGATGCGCGCCTATGAGCTGCAGGACAAGGGCCGCGACACGGTGGAAGCCAACGTTGAGCTCGGCTTTGCGCCGGATCTGCGCGACTATGGCATCGGCGCGCAGATCCTCGCGGACCTCGGCCTCACGAGCATCCGCCTGATGACGAACAATCCGGCGAAGCGCGCGGGCCTCGAGGGCTACGGCCTCGAGATCACGGGCCGCGTGCCGCTGCAGGTGCATGCCAACAAGTTTGACAAGCGCTATCTCACGGTCAAGAAGGTCAAGATGGGCCATATCTTCAGTGACGATACCCTGAAATAAGCGATTCAACACAAGTGTCCAGGCTGCCGGACCGAAGCGGGCAGCCTGGTTCCAGCGGAATGGAGGAAAAAACATGGCAAATGTAATGGAAGGTTTTGTGACGGGCAAGGGCCTCAAGTTCGGCCTCGTCGTCGCACGTTTCAATGAGTTCATCACGAGCAAGCTTTTAAGCGGCGCACTCGATACGCTGCACCGTCACGAGGCGAAGGACGAGGATATCGATGTCGCCTGGGTCCCGGGCGCCTTTGAGATCCCCATCGTCGCCAAGAAGATGGCGGAGTCGGGCAAATACGATGCCGTCATCTGCCTCGGCGCCGTCATCCGCGGTTCGACGACGCATTACGATTACGTCTGCAATGAGGTTTCCAAGGGCGTCGCCCAGGTCGGCCTGCAGACGGGCGTGCCGACGATCTTCAGCGTCGTGACGACGGAGAACATCGAGCAGGCCATTGAGCGTGCGGGCACGAAAGCCGGCAACAAGGGCGTCGATGGCGCCATGGCTGCCATGGAGATGGCCAACCTGCTCAAGAACATCGGCTGATTTCAGCCCGTTTATCTGCAACAATCCATCGATCTTTATGCGCTTGGCGGCGCTGTCCGTAAGACGGTCTGCTGCCAGGCGTATCTTGCTATCTTGCCGAAAGGAGAGCATTTTTATGAAAATCGGTATCATCAGCGATACGCACGGCCATGAGATGGCCTGGGCCAAGGCTTACGACAAGCATTTCCACGATGCGGACCTCATCCTGCATGCCGGGGATGTACTCTATCACGGCCCGCGCAATCCGATGAAGGCGGATTACAATCCGGCCGGCCTCGTGGAACGCATCAATCATTCGGAAGTCCCCGTCGTCATTGCGCGCGGCAACTGTGACTCCTCCGTCGATGCGAGCTGCCTCGAGACGCCCATCCTCGCGCCGTATGCCTACGTCGTCTGGGAGGGGCGCCGCATCATCATCACGCACGGCGATGCTGTCATGACGGATGCGGAAAAGGAGGCGATGGCGGCGCACCTGAAGGCGGATGTCTTCATCAGCGGCCATGTCCATGTGACGGTGCTCGAGCAGCGCGGCAATACCGTTTTCGTGAATCCTGGCTCGGCCGCCCTTTCCAAGCGTCCGGACGGCCGCAACACCATCGCCGTCTGGCAGGACGAGACGATCCGCATCCATGACATCGATACGGATGAGGTGCTCGCCGAGCTCACGCTGCCTCCCAAGGCATGAATCTCACAAAAAGGAGTTAATTATTCATATATGAAAGATCATCTTGTAAAAGCGACGGCAGAGGGTGTGCGCATCTACGCTGCCGTCACGACGAATCTCGTCAATGAGGCCATTCGCCGCCATGACTGCCACGCCGTCGCCGCGGCGGCGCTCGGCCGCACGATGACGGGCGCGCTTTTGCTCGCGGCCAATCTCAAGAATCAGGAAGCCCTGACCGTGACGTTCGATGGCCACGGGCCGCTCGGCCGGGTCACGGCCGATGCCACGCCCGAGGGCTTCGTGCGCGGCTATGTCGTCAATCCGCATGTTGAATTGCCGCAGAATGACAAGGGCAAGATCGATGTCGGCGGCGGTGTCGGCACGGACGGCACGGTAACGGTCACGCGCTTCACGGGACTGCGCAACCCCGTGACGGGCAGCGCGCCGCTGACGGACGGTGAGATCGCCGACGACCTGACGAAATACCTCTACGTCTCCGAGCAGACGCCGTCGAGCGTCGGCCTCGGCGTGCTCGTCGGCCATGCCGGCGACCGCATTGCCTGCATCGGTGCGGGCGGCTTCATCCTGCAGCCGCTGCCCGATGTCAGTGACGAGGTCCTCGACCGCCTCGAAGCGAATCTGCGTGAGGTGAACTCCGTCTCGCACATGGTGGATGAGGGCTACGATGCCAAAGGCATCATCGCGGCCGTGCTCAAGGGCTTCGATATCCACTACCTGACGGAAACGGAACTGGCCTTCCGCTGCCACTGCTCGAAGCAGCGCGTCAGCGAGGTGCTCCTGAGCCTCGGCGAGAAGGACCTCAAGTCCCTCGTGGAGGACGGCCATGCGGAGGCATGCTGCCCGTTCTGCGGCGAGCGCTACCAGTTCACGGGCGAGGAGCTGCAGGCCATCTACGATCACGCCATGGCAGACCGCCAGAAGCCGCAGGACTGAGATGAAAAGGAGAGCAGGGGCCGTTTCGCAGCTGATGGTTTCCGGTACGGCTGTCGCCGTCACGCGCAAGGCCATCAAGAATTTCTATGTGCGCGTGGACCGCGAGACGGGCGAGGTGCGCGTCACGGCGCCGCGGCGTTTGAGCGATGACGAGATCGGGCGGCTGCTGCGGCGCGACTGGCCCTGGGTTGAGAAACAGCGGGCAAGAGCTGCTTTGCGGCCGCATCTGCCCGAGCACCGCTATGAGACGGGCGAGGTCTTCTATCTCTGGGGCAGGCCCTATGTGCTGACCGTGCGGGAAAGCCCTGCGCGGCGGCCTGTCGTCTGCGTCCGGGCGGGCAGGCTTCTGCTCCACGCGGAGGCTTCGCTGGGGGCTGAGGAGCGTCAGAAGGCCATTGAAGAGTGGTACCGCGCGCGGCTCGCACAGGGCATCGAGGCGCTGCAGGGCGAGGCCGAGGCCATCGTCGGCCGCCGCCCGCGGGAGTACCGCATCAAGAAGATGAAGACGCGCTGGGGGACCTGCAACACCGCGGCGGGCCGCATCTGGCTCAATCTCAAGCTCGCCCAGTACCGGCCGGCCATCCTGCGCTACATCATGCTCCACGAGCTCACGCATCTCTGGGTGCACAATCACGGTCCAGCCTTCCACGCCCGCATGGACCGCTTCTGCCCGGACTGGCGCATGCTCAAACAGGAGCTCGACGACGGCCCGGCTTACGAGATATAGGAATGAAAAAGTCACATTCTTGACCTGATTGTCAGAATGTGACTTTTTGTTCATGGACGTCTTTTACTGCTGGCAGATGCGGGCGAAGAGACGGCGCTGCGGGATGTATTCCGGCTTCAGCGCGCAGCTGAATGTGAAAGACGGGGACGAGGGCGCAACGCTGTGCGAAGTCGGCTGGCTAAAGGTTTTTTTCCTTTTTAACGAAGCCTGACGAACGTGCGAAACGCGCGCTGCTTGAACGACGCTCGTTCGCCAGGAAGCTGGCAAGGAAAAAATCCCTTCTTAACGCCAGGCGCCAACGCTCCGCTTATGCGCCCTCGTTCCCTCAGGTATTATCGCGGGCAATCGCTGCGCGCCTCCAGGCGGAATACATCCCTCCGCTTAGGCTCTTGCTCTTCGGCAGAACATGGACCTCTTCCACCGCGCCCTTCGGCAGAACATACGAGCGTCACAAAGCGCGTGCCTTCCCCTCTGGGGAAGGTGGCAGCCGCAGGCTGACGGATGAGGTGTTTTATCATTCTTCCGCGAAGTAGAGCTTTTGCATCTCGTCGATGACGGAAGTCAGGCTGCTCGGGCGGAAGTGGATGCCGTAGCCGACGTAGATAGGCGGCGTGGCGAAGCGCGGCAGGATCTTGACGGCGATGCGGCCGTCGTTTTCGTAGAAGAAGATGTTGTAGCTCCTGGTCTGCGCGGCAAAGCGGTGCATGAGGTAATCGACGGTGAGCTGGATGAAGTCGGCGAGCGTCGCGACGGCTTCATCTGTGAGCGATTCGGGCACGATGTTGAATTCCCAGAAGCCGATGCGCGGCACGGTGGAGACGTTGAGCGTCACGCCATGCCGCCTGGCGATGGCGGGGCCTTCGAATTCCTCAGGCTGGCAGAGCAGCTCGCGCTTGACGTGAGGCAGGCCGATGAGCTGCATGTGCGGATGGCGGATGGTGCCGCCCGAGAACGGCCCGTAGTTCTTGAAGAAGAGCACGGCTTCGTAACGGCCGCTCGTGAGCAGGTCCTGCCACATGCGCAGGCCGAAGCGGATGAGCGCGTGCATGTGCTCTTTCGTGTAGTCGGGCATATCGCTGTGGCAGGCGCTGCCCTCGATGAGGACGAACTGGTCGGCTCCCTCAATGACGTTGTATTTATTGCGCAGGAAGATCATGTCGCCTTCGGTGGCAAGGATGTCCGTGAGCTGGCTGCGGTCACAGAAGGGGCAGTCATTTTCCTGATGACGGATGGTTTCTGGTTTCTGGCGTCCGATGCTGATATCGAAGCCCATGAGGTTGATGTCCATGCCGGGACTCCTTTCTGGTTTTTGCAGGCAGTTCCTGCAAAGAAATACTGGATTGATTGGCGCAATGATGATATAATCTCAATGTTGAGTACCATTATAACGACATTTTATTCTTTTTGCAAAAGAGAACGAGGCGGGGGAACCTGCCTCTCTTATTTCTATTTTAATCCTGGCAGTGTATCTGCGCACGTAGGCGGTGTTTTCAATTAGCAAGCAAGATGTAGAAAAAAAAGTAGAGATGGAGGCTTCCGCGCTCGGAACGGAACCAGCGGAGGAAATGAAGTCCAAGGGCGAATCGTTCCTCAAGGGCACCTTCATCCTGACGATTGCCGGCTTTGTCGTCAAGGTCATCGGTTCGTTGAACTGGATCTTCGTATCGCGTATCCTCGGCGGCGAGGGCATCGGCCTCTATCAGATGGCTTTCCCGATTTACTTCTTTGCCATGACGGTATCCCAGGCCGGCGTGCCGGTGGCCATCTCCATCATCACGGCGGAGCGCGTGGCGCTCAAGGATATTTTCGGGGCCAAGCGTGTCTTCCACATTTCGATGGCGCTGATGGTCGTGACGGGCCTCTTCTTCTCGGTGTTGACGTACTTTGCGGCAGACTGGCTCATCGAATGGCATTTCATCCGTGATCCGCGCGCCTATATGTCGATGGTCGTGCTCGCGCCGACCGTTTTCTTCGTGACGCTGCTCGCGAGCTCGCGCGGCTATCTGCAGGGCTGGCAGCGCATGACGCCGACGGCCGTTTCGCAGATTGTCGAGCAGATTTTCCGCGTCATCACGATGATCCTCCTGGCGCAGCTCTTCCTGCCCTGGGGCCTCGACTACGCGGCGGCCGGCGCTTCTCTCGGCGCGCTTGCCGGCGCGGTGACGGGCCTCATCGTGCTCGTCTATTACCAGTGGAAGCTCGACCGCGACATCGAGCGCGATTACGGCAAGGACATCCAGCCGCTGCCGGGGACCGAGCATGAATCGGTCTTCCGCATCGTGCGGCGCATCTTCACGCTGTCGCTGCCGGTGTCGGCGGCGAGCATCATGCTGCCGGTCGTCTCGAACCTCGATCTCATGATCGTGCCGCAGCGCCTGGAAGTAGCCGGCTACAGCGTCAATGAGGCGACGGAGCTCTTCGGTTACCTGACGGGCATGGCAGTGCCGCTCGTCAACCTCTCGTGCATCATCACGGCCTCGATGGCGATGAGCATCGTGCCGGCCATTTCGGAAGCGCGCGCGCTGCGCGACATGAAGCGCGTCTACAATCAGACGGCGGCCTCGGTGCGCATCTCGAATTTCGTTTGCTTCCCGGCCTTTGTCATCGTCTTCGTGCTCGCGACGCCGATCGCATCCCTCATCTACAATGCGCCGGGCGCCGGCCCTGCCGTCATGATCTCGGCCGTCAGCATCGTGCTGCTCGGCCTGCATCAGGTCTCGACGGGCATCCTGCAGGGCCTCGGCCATCCGACCATCCCGATGGTCAACATGATTCTCGCAGCGGCGGCCAAGGTCATCCTGAACTGGGAACTCACGGCCATCCCCTGGCTCGGCATCATGGGTGCGGCCTGGGCAACGGCTGCCGACATGGGCGTCGCAGCCATCATCAATTTGTTCTTCATCTACAAGTTCATCGGCTACCGCATGGAGATCCCGCAGCTCCTCAAGACGATTTTTTCAGCTGCGGTCATGGCAGCTGCCGTCTACTTCTTCTATGAGTGGACGTACGCCTGGTGGGCCATCGGCGCCATTTCGACGTTCGGCGCGGTGTTCTTCGGCTGCTTTGTCTACATCGCCGTCATGCTGCTCATCGGCGGCCTGCTCGAGGAGGATCTCGTGCGCATCCCGCTGATCGGCCGCATCGGCATCCGCGCCCTGCGCCGCATCGGCGTGTTTAAATGAGTCTTGTCAAGAAAGTAGAGGAAATGGAGGAAGTATCGTTGAAAAAATTGGTTCTCTTCTATAATCCGGTTTCTGGCCATGCAGCGTTCAAGAATAAGCTGGACTGGATCATTGAGGCGTTCCAGCGTCGCCATATCGCAGTCATCCTGTATCGCACGCGCCGCGAGGGCAATGAGGAGTTCATCCCCTTCGTGCAGGAGATGCAGCCTGATGGACTGCTCGTGGCGGGCGGCGACGGCACGGTCCACGAAATCGTCAATCTCATGATGAAGGGCGGGCTCGATCTGCCGCTCGGCATCATTGGCAGCGGCACGTCGAATGATTTCGCCACGTATCTCGGCGTCAATGAGGATCTCGAGGCCTATATCGACATCATTGCCGCAGGGCGCAGCCGCCGTGTGGATCTCGGGCTCGTCGACGATACGTATTTCATCAATGTGGCCAGTGGCGGGGCCATGGCCTGCATCGCGCATGAGGTCAACGCGCGGTTCAAGAATTCCCTCGGCAAGATGGCCTATTATTTAAAGGGTATCGGCGATCTGCCGAAGTTCCGCTATTTCCCGCTGAAAGTGGAAGCGGACGGCCGGCTGTATGAGCTCGAGACGTTCCTGTTTGTCGTCATCAACAGTGCCGTGGTCGGCAGCATGAAGAATGTGGCCGAGCACGTCGAGGTCGATGACGGCAAGCTCGACCTCCTGTCCATCGGCAAGTGCAGCATTCCGAAGCTCATGGCCCTGTCGGCAGATCTCATCGCGGGCAAGCCCGTGTCGGAGCGCGAGGATGTGCTGCACGTGCAGGCAAAGCATTTCCACATCGAGTCGGGCATTCCCGTGGAGAGCGATATCGACGGGGAGTGCGGCCCGATGCTGCCGCTGACGATCGATACGATGCCGCAGGCCGTGGCCATCTATTGCTGAATCATCACAGCGCAGAAACGCAGATATAGAAAAGGAACCTGCCGCATGAAGCGAGTTGCTTCGAGCGGCAGGTTCCTTTTTGCTGCTTATGTGGGAAAGGCTTCAGTTGTTGGAGCCGTCGAGCTGGCCGAGGTAATGTGCGACGAACTGCTGGGCCGTGCGGCCGCTGCGGCCGCTGTGCGTCATTTCCCAGCGTGTGCCGGCGATGCGGAGTTCCTCGGGCGAGAGCTCGATGCCGGCCTTGCGCAGGCGGTGATCGATGATGGCGAGGTATTCCTTCTGGTCGGGCGCGTAATACTGGATGATGAGGCCGAAGCGGTCGGAGAGCGAGATCGTCTCATTGATGCTGTCGTCGCGGTAGACCTCGTCCTGTCCCTCCGCGCGGTCACGCCAGTGCTCGCGGATCAGGTGGCGGCGGTTGGACGTGGCGTAGATGAGCACGTTCTCGGGGCGCGACTCGACACCGCCTTCGATGGCGGACTTGAGGTATTTGTATTCGGCCTCGGCCTCTTCAAAGGAGAGGTCGTCGAGGAAGATGATGAAGCGCTTGCTGGCGAAGTAGCGCAAATTCTCCATGATGGCCGGCAGGTTCTGGAGCTGGGGCTTGGTGAGCTGCAGGAGGCGCAGGCCGCGCTGGTAGTAGACGTTGGCGAGCGCCTTGACGGCAGAGGACTTGCCCGTGCCGCGCGCGCCGACGAGCAGGACGTTGTTCGCAGGCTTGCACTGGACGAAGGCTTCCGTGTTGTCGATGAGCTGTTCCTTCTGGTGGGCATAGCCGATGATATCGTCCATCTGCATGGCTTCGAAATGGCGGATGCCGACGAGGACCTGGTTCTTTTCATCCCAGCGGAAGGCCTTGTAGGAGGCAATGTCGCCGTAGCCGTAGCGGCTGTAATACGTGAGGAGGCCTTTGGCGTAGTCCTCGGCCGTCTCAGCTCCTGCCAGGAAGTCCTGCAGAGCCGTGAAGGCCTCGGTGGCGAGCGGCGTGGTCGGCTGGTAGTCGTCGAGGAGCTCGAGGCCGAGGAAGTCGCTGGCGGGCTGCGTCAGGAAAGGCAGCAGCAGGGCGATGTCCTGCACGAAGGCCTGATGCAGGCTTTCGCCGATGGGGCCGCGGCTGACCTCGGTGGTCTGCGCGGCGAGGTTGGCGTCATGGACGAGGCGGTAGAGCAGATAGGAGCGCAGCAGATTGCCGGAAAGGCCGACCTCTTCGGCCGTCTCAATGAGCAGCGCCGCACAGGTGCCGGCCTTCTCCTCCTGGCCCGAGAGGACATCGGCGAGAGCCTGGCAGGCGGGGTCGGAGAGCAGGCTGCGGCAGATCAGGAGCTCTTTGATATGAGGACGTTGAGACATGGAAATCCTTCCTTTCATATGGTCATGGTTTCATGGTCCTGTTCGTTTTGTGTGTCCATCTATGTTCGTGATAAGGATATTCCTCTACTATAGAACAACTGACGCTGTTTGTAAATAAAAATATGTAAAGTTGTAATCTTCCAACCTTCATGGCTTGAAGAAGCGCGGCGAGCGCGTGAAGTCGTCGGGAGCCGAGAGGCTTGGCAGCGTCAGCGTGCGAAGTTCCGTGGCAAAGGTGTCAAAGGCGAGCATCTGGCGCTCACGCGGCAGCTCCGGCAGGCGCAGGCGGTCGCGGGAGTGGAGGAAGGGGCCGACCTTTGTAATGAGGGGCAGGGGGGATTCGCACTTGACCCGGCGCAGCAGCAGGCAGCCGCGTGCACTGCAGGCAAGCACGCGCAGGTAGCAGGGGCCTTTTTCATCGGCAGCGGCCACGAGGGTGCGCGGCGTCTGGAGCAGCAGGTGGGGGATGAGACGCTGGACACGGCTTTTTGCATAGCGGCTCGTGACGACGCCCTGGAGAAAGTCCCCGGTGGATTTGGCGCGCCCGGCCGCCTCCTGCAGGCGGTTCTCTATGCCTTCGCCCGCGGGCAGGCCGTACTGCGCCATGAGGTCATCGCGGCTGAGCGTCAGCAGCCGGAGCTTCAGGGCGCGCAGCAGGGCATCGGGCTCCGGGATGGCCCCGGGGAAGGCCTCCTGCAGGACACGCAGCGTCCCAGGCGGCATGGCGGCGGCGAGGGCGGTCCAGTCGGGCGTTTTCGTGCGCAGGGCCTGCCGTATGGCCGTAGCGCTTGCGAGTTCCTGCAGATCCGCTTCATGGTAGCCGGCCCCGCGGCGCTGGATGAGAAAGGGGGTGACGGCTGTGCCGCGCAGGGCCCGCAGGTATTCGACGGCGAGGATGTTGTTGGCTTTGTGGAGCTCGGGCCCGTGGGCAAAGCCAAGGCCTTGCAGTGCGGCCGTGAGTGCCTGCGCGTAGGACTTCCCCTCGCGTATGAGCCGGCCCGTGCGCTCCTGCGTCTCCGGCGCATCGATGGCGGCGGCGAGGGCGCGCAGATGGCCGAGGTCATCGCTTTCGGCGCCGAAGGCCAGCGCATTGATGCCGAGTGACGTGAGCAGCCGCACGCCGCCGCGCGCGAAGTCCTGCGCACTGCGGCACGCGAAGAGGAAGGGCAGCTCGCATACGAGGTCGCAGCCTCCTGCGATGGCAAGCTCGGCCCGCTGCCATTTGTCGAGCACGGCCGGCGTCCCGCGCTGCACAATGCTGCCGCTCATGGCGACGGCGATGATGGTATCGGGCCGCTTCTCGCGGATGCGGCGCAGCTGATACGCATGGCCGTTGTGGAATGGATTGTATTCGGCGATGATTCCTGTGACGTGCATGTAAACCCTCCTGTTCTTTCTTCCAGTCTAGCAGAAGGAACGCCGTCCGTCCAATGACGCCTGTCGCTGCCGGGTGACGGTTGAGCTTTCGGCTCGTGATATGATATACTAGAAGATAAGTTCCTGTCCTTGCGGAGCCCTGCCGGAGATGCCGGCAGAGCGGCCGGGCGCAGGTGCGTGCCGGCGCAGGATTTGTCACAGAAAGGACTTGCACATCGATATGGAGAAGAAGAAAGTCGTCGTCGCGATGAGCGGCGGCGTGGACAGCTCGCTGACGGCGGCGCTGCTCGTCGAGCGCGGCTATGATGTCATCGGCGTCACCATGCGCCTGTCGGAGGAGAGCCGTGATTTTGAGGAGAACGACCGGGGCTGCTGCAGCCTCAGCAGTGTGGACGATGCCCGCCGCGTCGCGGAGATCGTCGGCATTCCGCATTACGTCATGAACTTCAAGGACATGTTCAAGGAGAAGGTCATCGACTATTTCCTCGCGGACTATGCGAAGGGCTGGACGCCAAACCCCTGCATCGCCTGCAACCGCTACGTCAAATTCGAAGGGCTGCTGCAGAAGGCCATGGAGCTCGGCGCCTCCTATGTGGCGACGGGCCATTACGCCCGCATCGGCCAGAACGAGACGGGACGGTATCTCCTCAAGAAGGGCATCGACGAGAAGAAGGACCAGTCGTATGCGCTCTACCATCTCAATCAGTCGTCGCTCGCGCATTTCCTCATGCCGCTCGGCGAGTACACGAAGGTGGAGACGCGCGAGCTCGCCGAGAAGTACAGCCTGCCGGTCGCGCACAAGCCGGACAGCCAGGAGATCTGCTTCGTGCCGCACGACGACTACAAGGCGTATCTGCGCGCGCACAACCCGGCGTGCCTGCACCCGGGCGACATCGTCGACACTGCTGGCCATGTGCTCGGCCATCATGAGGGCGTGCCGCTCTATACAATCGGCCAGCGCAAGGGACTCGGCATTGCCGCTGCGCATCCGCTCTACGTCGTCGATCTCGACATGGCACACAACCGCGTGGTCGTCGGCGGCGCCGATGATGTCTATGCCGACAGCCTGGTCGCAGGCGATCTCAACTGGATCGCCATCGATGCACTAGCTGAGCCCATCGCGGTTACAGCCAAGGTCCGCTACGGCAAGCGCGAGGGCAGGGCCCGCGTCGAGCCCCTTGCCGCAGGCAAAGTCCGCGTGACCTTTGCGGAGCCGCAGCGCGCCGTGACGCCGGGGCAGTCCGTGGTCTTCTACGACGGCGATACCGTCGTGGGCGGCGGCATCATCGAAGCGGCCAACCATCATAAGAGCTGACAGTTTCGCTGGAGGATAAGCGTATGAGCAAGATGCTGAAATTCAAGTTGATCGTTGTCCTT
Source organism: Mitsuokella sp. AF21-1AC (assembly GCF_003458855.1). Lineage (NCBI taxonomy): Bacteria > Bacillati > Bacillota > Negativicutes > Selenomonadales > Selenomonadaceae > Mitsuokella > Mitsuokella sp. AF21-1AC. The sequence continues at coordinate 87,874 of NZ_QRVW01000003.1, read as the reverse complement.
TTGCTGGTCATCGCCATGCTCTTTGGCGGTGCCTGGTGGTATTTCCACGTCCATACGAAAACGCCTGAGTATGCGCTGCAGCAGATCGAGACGGCTCTGACGAAGCACGAGACAGACCGTTTTGAGCGCTACGTCGACCTCGACGCGCTGCTCGACACATCGTACGATGATTTCATGGCGGGCCTCGTGCTCGCCGACACGGCGGGCAGCGAGGAGGAGAAGGCCGCCATCGGGGATTTCACGCAGATGCTCAAGGCCCCGCTGCTCACGAGCCTCAAATCCGCCGTGGAGCAGTACGTCGCCACGGGCAGCTGGCCGGGCGCGTCCTCTGGCAGCGGCACGGCGCTTGACGCCAGCCAGTTCCTTGAGAAAAGCGGCCTTTTCGAGATGGAATACCGCGGACTCGACAGCCTGACGCAGGATGAGGAGAAGGGGCAGGCTACGGCGAAAATCCGCGTCTTCCAGAAGGAAGCCGACGAGGAATTCGTCTTTGATGTTGAGCTCACGAAACAGGAGGATGGCGATTGGCGCGTGACACGCGTGACGAACGTCGGGGATTTCGCCTCCTTCCTCGCCAGGGCACGCCAGGCGAAGCTCAAAGCCTATGCCGACGCGGCCAATGCCGTCATCGCCAGACACAATGAGACGATGATGAAGGCCCAGGAGGACTTCACGACGACGCTGGCGGCCGGCAGCCTCGGCAACCAGCAGACGCGCGAGGCACTCAAGGCGCTGATGCAGGATACGGTTGTGCCGGACTGGCAGCAGCGCAGGGAGGAGCTCTCTGCCATTGACGTGCCTGCTGCGGCCCAGTCGCTGCAGAAGCTGCGCCTCAAGATCTGCGATCTGCACATCGCATACGCACAGGGCTATGCGGACTGGATGACCGACAAGAAGGCGGCTACGCTGCGCGATGCCGAGCGTCAGCTCGCGCAGGCCCGCACCCTCGAACAAGAAGAGAAATTCCTGGCCCGCCGCGTGGGCGACCGCGCCCAGTGACGGCGTCGGGCAATCATGAATAGGAAGAATAGTATATGACATTGGTTTCAAACAATACGACCGTGGGGATCCTCTACGATATCGAGAATGCCCCCTTTGAGATGCTGAATTACACGCTCGGCAAGGCAAGGCGGTTCCAGCCCTGCCGCACCATCGTGATTTCCGACTGGGACGCGCGCCCTGAGCAGAAGCGCTGGGACAAGCTCCTGCGCCGCCCGGGCTTCACGTTCCGTCAGATCAGCCGCACGTTCCTCGGCAAGAACTCGCTTGACTCGGCCCTTTACGATTCGGCGAAGCTGCTCTACGAGGAGGGCGTGCGCCGCTACTTCGTCATTACGACGGATTCCGATTTCGTGCGCATCGCCGAGATGCTCAATTCCCGGGAAAAATCCTACATCATCGGCGTGGGTACGAAGCAGGCCAGCGAAACGCTGCGCAGCGCCTATGACGAGTTCATCGTCTACCCGCCGGAGGAAAAGCCGAAGGCCGCAAAGGCCGGCAAGAAAGCCGCCAAGGTCCAGAATCAGCCGGAGGAGAAGCCGGAGGCGGAGAAGAAGCGCGTCAAGCGCAAGAAAGAGCAGAAGGACTTACAGGAAGTCCTGAATGAGTCCAAGGACCGCAAGGAGGCCAAGGAGCCGAAGAACGTCAAAGACGCAAAAGAAGCAAAGGATGCCAAGTCTGCAAAGGACGCAAAGGAAACGAAAGCGGCCAAGGTGGTCAAGAGCGGCAAGAATGCCAAGCATGCGAAGGCCGACAAGGCTGATCTGCGCGTAAAGCCGGGCAAAGCCCAGAAGACCGAGAGTCTCGAACAGGCGGAGCAGTCAGCCCGGACAGAAGCTGCCGAGGCGGTGAAGAAGCCGCAGCCGGCAGAAATGCAGCCGTCTGAGCCGCAGGGCAAGAAAGCCAGGAAGAAGGCGGCCAAGGAGCAGCCGACAGTACCCCAGCAGCCGGCAGTACCCCAGGAGACGGCGGGCCTGCTGACCGTGCGCCTGCCAAAGACGCTCCGCCAGAGCCTCGAGGAGCGCATGCAGCATGAAGAGGTCACGATGGATGAACTCATCACGTATCTTTTGATGCGCGGCCTCTCCAAGTGAGACAGAATGTGAGAAAGGAAAACCCATGAAGCGAGAAGAACAAGTCCTGTTTTATCAATTCCACGATGATGCGAAGCTCGAACTCGCACAGAAGACCCTGCACCGCATGGGCATCAAGACCCGTCTGCTGCCGGAGGAGGCCTGGCGCGAGAAAGTCGGCTTCCTGCTGGGGCTCAAGGGCTTCCGGCAGACGAAGCACGAGGAAAATGATGACTTCGTGTTCCCGCATGAGGTCATGATCCTCCAGAACATCCGCAACAAGCGGCTCGACCAGGTTCTTTTGGCCCTCAAGGAAGCTGGCGTGCCGCAGGTCCACTATAAATCGGTCGTCACGCCCTTCAATACGCTCTGGACGCTGCGCCGCCTCTGCGAGACGATGCAGAAGGAGCATGCCGCGATGATTGAACTGGAAACGAGAAAAGCCGAAGGCAGTGCACAATGAACAACAATGACAACGCTGGCCGGAATGACCAGATCAAAAAGACAGATGCGCAGGAGCCATTGACGCCTGTGCGGCCAGGACAGCAGCTGCGCGGAGGCATCCCTGATGAGGAAGCGACGCGCTGCCTGACGCCCGACGAACAGGCGCGCCTGCAGCAGGCCGCGGGCAAAGGTGCGGCAGGCAATGCCGGCAAAACGGCGCCGAAGCTTGACGATACCCAGTCGCTGCCGCCGCTGACCGATGCGGCGGAGCAGGCGGAGTCCATCCAGCAGCCCTTCCCGCAGCAAAACGATGATGTGCGCCAGCTGCAGCCCGTGGTGGACCGGCAGGATGGGAAGGGCGGCTGGCTGACGCCGGGGCGCAAGAAGGCCATCCTGCTCTGCGCGGGCTTTCTCATCGCCCTGTTCGCGGGGTTCGCAATCGCCGGCTACCGGCAGGATCAGGCGGATCTGGCGGCCAATGAGCGCCAGTATCAGGCGCAGGAGATGAAGGACCGCCAGCAGAAGCTCGACCAGCAGGAAAAGGACCTGCAGCAGAAACGCCAGCAGCTCGAACAGCAGAAGAAGGAGCTCGAGCAGCAGAAGCGCAGCCTGCAGCAGGATTCGGACCGCCTGGCCGGCCGCCAGGAGCAGATGGCCGCCGATGATGCCTCGTCCTCGACCGTGCAGAAGATCCTCGACAAGGTGACGGGCAAGGAGGCGGACCGCCAGAAAGCGGCGCAGTCCGCGCAGCAGCAGCAGTCTCAGAATACGAGCAGCACCGATGCTGTGAACCAGTCCCTGGCAGACGCGCAGTCCATGCTTGACGATGTCAATGCCAAGCTCAGCGACGTCGAAGCTATGAAAAACGAGGCCGGCAAGATGAAGGAAAAAGCCGCGAATGCGTATGACGAGAACAAGGATGTCATCGATACGGCCCTCTACTACGTCAAGGCAGGAGCCTCGATGGCGCTCGACATGCTCCTGCATTGAGTTTCTGCCTGGATTCCCCAAAATAAAAATTTAAATGAGAGAAGTGTGTGCGTTGAATTTATTGAATCTGAGTTCAAAATGGAAGAAATTCTTATGTGCGGGTACGGCCGTCGCCATGCTTTTGGCGATGGGAGGCTGCGGCTCGCAGGATGATCAGGCGGCCAAGTCCCAAAAGGATCTGCAGCCGCTGGCCGTGGGCCTCATGCCCGATACGGATTCGCTGCCGTTCATCATCGCCCAGGAGAAAGGCTATTTTGCCGATGAAGGGCTCAAGGTGGACATCCAGCAGTTCAAGAGCGCGATGGACCGCGATTCAGCCCTGCAGAGCGGCAATCTCGATGGTGCCGTCTCGGATATGCTGGCCGTGGCGTTTGCGAAAGACGGCGGCTTCGACGTGAAGGTCACGTCTATGACGGACGGCAGCTACAAGCTCGTCGCGGGCAAAGAGGCCGGCGTACAGTCGGTGGCGGACCTCAAAGGCAAGGATGTCAGCGTCTCGCGCAATACGATTATCGAGTACGTGACGGATCAGATCCTCATGCACAACGGCATGCAGGAGGGCGATATCAACAAGGTCATCATCCCGCAGATCCCGACGCGCCTCGAGATGCTGCAGAACGGCAAGCTCGCGGCTGCCACGCTGCCCGAGCCGATGGCCAGCATCGCCGTACACAATGGCTGCCATTTCGTGACAGGCTCGGATGAGCTCGGCATCAACCCCGGCGTCATCCTCTTCACGTCCAAGGCCGTTGCGGACAAGAAGGCGGAAATCGCCGCCATGTACCGCGCCTACAACCGGGCCGTCGACTACCTCAACAACACGCCGCGCGACGAATACATCGACCTCGTGGTGGATAAGGGCGGCTTCCCGCCGGCAGCCAAGGAGGCCCTAAAACTGCCGGAGTACCATAAGGCCGCGCTGCCGAAGGAGCAGGATGTGACGGACTGCATCCAGTGGCTCCGCAGCAAAGATCTCATCAAGGATACGTATGGCTACCAGGATATCGTCACGGATCTTCTGGGCAAGGCATCATCATGATCGCGATTGAGAACCTGACCGTCCGTTACCGGGCAGCGCGCCCGCACAACCGGATAATCACGGCACTTTCAGGTGTCAGCCTCACCGTTCCGCAAGGAACGGTTTGTGCTATCATCGGACCTTCCGGCTGCGGCAAGTCCACCCTGCTGAAGGTCATCGCCGGCCTCATCCGCCCGGCGGAGGGAAGCGTCACCATCGACGGCTGCCCCGTCAATCCCAGGCAGACGTGCATCGGCTTCATGCCGCAGAACTATGGGCTTTTGCCCTGGAAGACCGTGCGGCAGAACATCCTCCTGGGCTGCGAGATCCGCGGCAGCCGGAAGGATACGCGCGGGCAGGGCATGCAGGAACTGGCGGCAAAGCTCCATATCGCGGAGCTTTTGGACCGCTATCCGCATGAGCTCAGCGGCGGCCAGCAGCAGCGCGTCGGCCTCGCGCGCGCCTTTTTGCTGCAGCCCGACCTCCTGCTGATGGATGAGCCGTTTTCGGCGCTCGACGCCATCACGCGCGAGACGATGCAAGATGTCTTCCTCACGCTCTGGCAGCAGCAGTCCGTGACGACGCTGCTCGTGACGCATTACGTGGAGGAAGCGCTATGCCTCGGTCAGAAAATCGTCCTGATGGCCGCGCAGCCGGGACGCGTCGCCAAGGTCATCGACAATCCCCTGGGCGGCCATCGGGAGCTGCGCAATACGACGGAGTTCTTCCGGCAGGGCCAGGCCCTGCGCGAAGCCATCCGGAAGCTGGAGGTGGAGGCATGAATCATTTCAAGGCCACGCGCCATATCTTCCTATCGTATCTTGGTGCGGCAATTTTCCTGCTCGCCGCCTGGTGGGGGGCATCCGAGCTCCTGCAGCTGCCCATCGTGCCGTCGCCCTGGCGCGTCTTTGCGCGGCTTGGCCGCGTCTTTGTCTCCGACATCGCCATACACGGGGCCTACAGTCTCTGGCGCATCTTTGCCGGACTCGCGCTCGCCGTGGGCATCGGGTACCCGCTGGGCGTCCTCATGGGATATTTCCGGCGGGCTGACCGGCTCTTGTCACCCGTCGTCTATCTGACGTATCCCATCCCCAAGATCGCCCTGCTGCCAATCCTCATGCTGCTGGCCGGCGTCGGGGAACTCTCGAAGATCCTCATGATCTTCCTCATCATTGTCTTTCAGGTCGTCGTGGCCGTGCGTGACGGCATACGCGCCATCCCGGAGGAGACGTACTACCCGCTGTATTCGCTTGGCGCTTCGTTCCTCCAGGTCTTCTGCTATGTCATCCTGCCGGCCTCGTGGCCCAAATCCGTCACGGCCATCCGCGTGGCCATGGCGACGGCCGTTTCCGTGCTGTTCTTCACCGAGACGTTTGGCACGCAGTACGGCATGGGCTACTACATCATGGATGCCTGGCTGCGCGTCAACTACCTCGAGATGTATGCGGGCATCCTCGTCCTGAGCGGCATGGGCCTTTTGCTCTTCGGTCTCATCGATCTTCTGGAGTACACGACCTGCCGCTGGCAGCGCCGCTGACGGAGGAGGTTTGTCATGAAAAAAATTCTTGCCGTCCTTATATTCCTGCTGCTGCTCGGCGGTGCGGGCTGGGCCGGCTTCCACATGAGCGATCTCTGGCCGACGTTTGCCGCGTATCTCGAGAATCGGGAGACGAATCCCGCCATCCGCATCCACGAAGCAGGAGACGTCTCTGCCGCCGCGCGCCGCGATGTCGAGCTGGCCACGGAGAAATTTCCGCTTCTCCTGCACCGCGAGATGGGGACGGGCCTTCGCCATTCGGTCGACGTCTACATCGCGGCTTCGGAAGACGATTACGCCGCGGTCCTGCGCAAGCAGTTCGACCTCTCAGCAGACGATGCGCGCGAGGTCGCGGCTGTCTCGGGCGGCTGGTCGGGAGGGCGCATCCGCACGACGGCCATCAACGGCACGGCCGGCGTCATGGACACGAGCGGCGAGCGCATAGCGACGACCGGCCACGAGCTCTTCCATCAGGTGCAGTACGAGCTGAGTCACGGCAACGATACCGACGAACAGGCGCTGTTCTGGCTGTCGGAGGGCTCGGCCGACTACATCGGCGCACTGCTGGCCGACCAGTACGGTGGGCGTCCGTTTGCAAAATGGCAGATGGATGTGCTTGACGCCCTGCTGGCCGCACCGAAGGTCATCCGTCCGGAGAGCCTCATGCACCTTGACTTCGAGCAGCGCAAAGCCGTCATGGCCAGGGAAAATCACGCCTATCAGATGGCCGATCTCATGACCTGGTACCTCCTGCAGCGCTATCCGCGCGAAGAGGCCAATGAACGGCTGAAGAAGTACTTCTATGCGCTAGGCGAGGAAAAGGATGGGGAGGCAGCATTTGCCAGCGCCTTCGACATGAGCTCGGCTGATTATTTGCAGGAATTCTCGGCCTGGTGGCAGCAGCAGAGGCAGCAGCCGGCCGAGATCCACTATGAAGTGCGCGCAGGCGTGATGCCGGAGATGGCGGCCGCCGTCAAGGAAGAGGTCAGGAATTCGCAGGAGTTCCTCACAAAGCGTTTCGGCCGCGCGCTCGGCGGTGCCTATACGATCATCCTGACGAACAGCCGGGACGATATGGTGCAGGCTGCTGCCACTCTGACCGGCATGAGCGAGGAGGAGGCAAATGACTTCTCGGGCGACAGCCTCTGGGTGGAGAGCGGCAGCACGATCCTCCTGAATGTCGCCAATCTCACGGATGAGCGTCAGCGCATCTTCAACCTCGCCGTCATGACGGCCCGCGTCTTTGAGGCGCAGAACATGGGGGCGGAATCCAAGGAAATGGCTTGGCTCTCGCGCGGCATCGCCTACCTCGCGGGTACGGGCCGCCTGGAAGAAGCCGGCTACGGCACGCTGCCGGACTATCGCCGCGCCTGGCTCGAGAAGCTCCGCCAGGGCGGGGGCGTCCCCAATCTCGTGCAACTTGAAACGAAACAGGGCTTTGAGGAGGCGTCCTCGTCCCTGGGATCCGAGCGCGTGTCGGCCGTGACGGAGCTTGCTGCGGCCAGTCTGCTCGACCGCCGTGGCTGGAGCGGCTTCTATCGCTGGATGCGCGCCGTCGGCGCCAGGGAGGAGACTGGTGAGGAGGCTCAGGCGGGTCGCGACGCATTCCGCGCCGTTTACGGCCAGGACACGGCCGCCTTTGCTGATTCGCTCCGTGTGCAGCTGTCTCATGAAATGTATACACGCTGAAACACTTTACAAAGTTCTTCAGCTGTGCTAATATAGGACCTGTTCAAGCAAATAGTCAATCTGGCAACGTCGCCATGTGGTTCGCTCCGTTCCTTGCGTATAAAATGCGTGAGCATGCAGGGAAGGGTATTTTCCACATGGCTTTTTGGTTGTCATAATTCACAAAAAGGGTGGTAAAACATGGACGAGTTACTGTATGTGATTCCTGCAAACTCCAGCAAAGAAGAGGTCCTCAAAGCGGTGAAGGACCATCCGGAAATCAAATTCGTATCCCTCGTCGGCGTCGACATGGCCGGTAACGATACGGATGAAAAAATCCCGGTTCGCATTTTCCTCAAGGACATCGATGAATTCTATGCCGGCACGGCAGTCCAGACCGATGGTTCTTCCGTTGTACTGACGGGTATCGCCACCCTGAACAACGCGAAGGTCGATATGCCGGTCGATCCTTCCGTCAACTGGTTCGTTGATTACAACATGGAGAACTACGACGAGGAGACGGGCAAGCCGGTCGGCACGCTGCGCATCCCGTCCTTCCTGATCCATGAAGGCAAGCGCGTCGATTCCCGCGCCGTCCTCGCCGATACGCTCGCTTACGTCAAGAAAGAGCTGCTGGCTCTCTTCAAGGCACATCCGCAGGCTTCCGGCCTCGAGAGCATCAACGGCAACGAAGTCACGGACATCCAGTTCACGTCCGCAACGGAGCTGGAGTTCTGGGTCAAGACGCCGCTCGAGGAAGCAGCCATCGAAGAGATGTCCGCTTCGCAGGTTCTGCAGGAGCAGTACTGGGAGCGCACGCACGGCGCTGTCCGCACGGCGATGGAGCAGTGCCTCGAAGTCCTCGACAAATACGGCTTCAAGGTTGAGATGGGCCATAAAGAGGTCGGCGGCCTCAAGGCACAGATCGATGAGAACGGCCATATGACGCATGTCTGCGAACAGCTCGAGATTGACTGGCGCTTTGCCGATGCCCTGCAGGCTGCCGACAATGAGCTCTTCGTCCGCACGATTGTCCGCGAGGTATTCCGTGCGATGGGCCTCGAAGTCAACTTCAAGGCAAAACCAATGATCGGCCTGGCCGGCAACGGCGAGCACACGCACATCGGCATGGCTGCCATCACGAAAGACGGCAAGCTCCACAACCTCTTCACGGCAGATGACCAGAAGAAAGACTTCATGAGCTCCATCGGCTACGGCGCACTCATGGGCCTGCTCAAGAACTATGAAGTCATCAACCCGTTCGTCTCCGCTACGAACGACTCCCTGAACCGTCTGAAACCGGGCTTCGAGGCTCCGGTCTGCGTCGTCACGTCCCTCGGTCATACGCCGGAGATTCCGTCCCGCAACCGCACGATCCTCGCCGGCCTGATCCGCGACCTCACGAACCCGTATGCAACGCGCTTTGAGCTGCGCGCCTGCAACCCGTACACGAATACGTACCTCGTACTCGCTGCCATCTATTCCAGCTGCCTCGACGGCATCAAGGCCACGATCACGCACACGACGGCAGAATGCCTCGCCGAGATCTCCAAGGAAGCCGGCGAAGAAGGCTTCTACCTCGAGAAAGATCGTGCATACCGCAGTGAGGATGATGTCTTCGAAGACTACACGGAAGAAGAGCGCACGCGTCTCTTCGGTGCTCCGCCGGCTACGGTTTGGGAGAACATGCAGAACTTCGAGAACTATCCGGAGAAGCTCGCCGTCATCACGGCCGGTGGCGCTCTGCGTGACCAGATCATCAGCGCCTTCCGCGCCGGTGCCCTGACGCGCTGGAAGACGGAGCTCGTCGCCCGCATCATCCCGGAGAACCGCGACATCGTCCGCGCAGCCAAGGAAATCAAATCCGATTTCGTCACGGATCTCGATTCCTACAACTGGAACAAGATCAACGGCATCCGCAGCTACCTCGCCAAGGATAGCATCGATGAAAAGTCCCTGTTCACGCTGCTCATCAACGCCCTCAACGAAGGCGACTTCGCCACGGCTTCCGGCCTCCAGGTCGAGATGTACGACAAGATCGAAGAGCTCAAGGGCCTCTACGATTCTTACGTCAAGAACATGATTTGATCCCCTGTTTTAACCCCTTTCATAGAAAGCACCGCTTCGGCGGTGCTTTTTTGTTTTGCCTGTTGTTTTGGACAGGACGGCGCGACAGCCGCTTGTCGTATACTATTGCTAGAGAGAAGTTTCTAGGATATGGAGGTGATTCTATGTGGAAGCGATGTTTGCTGCTGATGCTGTTCGTTTGGGGCTGCCTGCTGTATGCGCCAACCGCAATGGCTTGTGAGGAAGGGACTCCGGCTTACCTGGCGGATTATCAGGCATTCCTGCGCGAGTACGGCGAAGCCCTTGTCGAGGATCGTGACACGATACGCTATTGGCAGGTGAATGCTGCAGCCAAGGTCGCCGGCATCGATGGGACCGGCTATGCCTTCGTCTGGATAGACGGGGACGATGTGCCAATGCTCCTGATCGGCAATCCGGATTCCTGGCATGTCTGGCAGGCCTACACCTGGTCGAAGGGCAAGATTTACAATCTCTATCCGGAGGGCGACCCGAACGGTGCAATGTGGGTGACCGAGGACAAGAAGCTCTATCTGGAGATTGCGACGCTATCCTGGGGCTATTGCGGCTGGTCGGATAAATACCCGCACGCAACGGCTCTGAGTTTCGTGGCCGCTTATACACAGGAGCTTGAAACGGGCCTGATCCGCTACTTTTGCGGTGAGTACGAGGAGGATGGCCTTCCCATCTGGCACAAGACGTATATAGGCGTAGAAAAGATCCGTGCGATGATGCCGACGTCGCGGATACTGGAACTCGACTGGCACCGGCTGAGTGAGCTGCAGGCATCGTGAATCGACGCGGCACACATTCTCCCTGGTGTATCGCACAACCAGGCTTTGCAGCAAGCTTCCCCCTCCGGAGGCTGCTCCAAAGGTGCGAGATGCCAGTAGCATCCCCGGACGTAGACTGCAGGGCCGATAGGGGAATCTGCGGGCGTTTGCTTTGCTGCTTGGTGAACGTAAGAAAAGATAACGATACTCTGTGTGTAGAAAAGACATAAGAAAAATCCCCTTGGTAGCTACTCCAAGAGGACTTGTTCATTGCTTCAGCTTTAACAACCTTTGAACATAATCAATTATAGCATATATTGTGAAACGTGCAAGGAAATCAGCTCAATTCCTGTTGGATGTGTTTCCAAAAGGCTTCCTTGTAAGAAGACGGCATCGTCGTTTGCAGACGTGCCATGATGGTGTGCTTGTAGACAGGATTCTTTAATGGTCGTATGACAAGATCTTCTGTTCGATGATATCGTAAGGCACTTTCTGAAACGATAGAGATACCAAGACCTGCTTTAACTAAGTCAATGCGATTGGCAGCTCCACTGCAATAACTGACAATGTCGGGCTTAAATCCTGCATCTTCACAGGCCTTGAGCAGGATATCATAAGAAACGTTTTCTGGTGTGGGAAAAATGAATTTTTCCTTTTCAGCCAATGTCAGATCGAAATAATCCGTTGAAGCGGATGGATGCAGAGGTGGCAATAAAGCCAAAAATGGTTCCTGTTGTATGGGCAGGATTTCAAAAGGGTAAGAATGGATATTTTGTGGTGCTGCAAAGATAGCGAAATCCAATTGTCCTTCTGTCAGCATATGACAGAGTTCTTTGCTTAGGTGATGCTCTAATGTGAAACGAGCTTCTGGATATCGGGTATTGAAGGCCGCAAGAAAATCAGATAGTGGCAGACCTCCCAGCCCCATGATCATACCAATGTGAATGGTATGCTTATGGGGCTTTTGCCATTTTTTCATACCTTCGTGTAGTTGGTTGACATCATGAAGAATATATTCTGCATAGTGATAAAAATCTTCTCCTGCTGGTGTCAGTTCAATGGGATGGCAGTCACGATTGATGAGCTTGATATTTAAGTCGTTTTCTAATTTTGTAATTTGTTGAGAAAGTGCAGACTGAGATAAAAAGAGACGTTCGGCAGCCCGTGTAAAATGACGACATTCTGCTACCGCGAGAAAATATTGAATCTGTTTCAGAAGCATGCATATTCAACCTTCTTTATATCTAAGACTAATTATTAGTATAAATATATTTTATCATTCTGCTAAAATAACAGCAATTCGTTTTGCTAATGATTACAGTAGAACAGCGAATTGTACTTCGTCCTTCCAATCCTTTAAACTATGCCTATACAGTGAATGAAAGATTCACTTGTGGACAACTTGAGAATGGATCATGCAGGCAAAGGAGGATATAGCATGAAACGTTGGAATGAAACGATTATTGATGCTGCTCGTTATCAAGAAGAGCTGGCATACCTTGTCAATATAGACAGTTCTTCTTCTGAGCCGGTCGGAGCTGGAAAGGTGGCTGCTTTTTTTCAAGAACAGTATGAACAATTAGGATGGCAAGTGGAGCCGTTGCAGCTCGCGCCATCAATCGGACCCTGTTTGAAGATTACGAACGGACCGGCAGCACATTATGACCTTTTATTGCTGGCTCATCTGGATACGGTTTTTCCTTTGGGAACAGCGGCAAAACGTCCGTTCAGCCGACATGGTAATCGAGCCATGGGGCCAGGTGTAATTGACTGCAAGGGAGGTGCCTTGTCTGGCCTTTATGTTTTACGAACTTTGCAGGAACATGACCTGCTTCGTAATAAGCATATCTGTGTATTTTTGAATTCCGATCATGAGGGAATCAGTTCCTGCTATTCCAAAACGGTCAATCAAGAGTTAGCCAAGAAAAGCACATGCGTATTGGTGCTGGAATGTGGGCGAGCCAATGGGAATCTGGTTTATAAGAGAAAGGGGATTGCACGCTATCATTTGACTGTCACAGGACGCAGTGCGCATGCCGGCGTGGACTATCAGAATGGTCGTAATGCCATAGAGGAACTGGCTCACTGGATTATCGCCCTGCAGGAAGCGACAGATCTTACTAAAGAAACAACAGTAAATGTAGGACTGGTAAAAGGCGGCACTGCTATCAATGCTGTACCTGGTGAAGCGAAGGCTGCTGTGGATGTGCGGTATTACGATCCGCAGGAAATCGTTCGCATTGAACAATTGATGCAGGAACTGCAGCATCATCCACATGTAAAAGATACATCTGTGAACATTGCCGGCGGGATTACCAGGCCACCCATGCTGCCTACGGAGAAAACGCGTAAGCTGATGCAGCTTATAGAAAAGCAAGGTGAACGTCTGGGAATTGCTTTTGGCTGGACCGCTAGCGGCGGTGGCTCTGACGGCAGTTTTGCGGCCGATGCGGGAACTCCGACAATCGATGGAATGGGACCAGTTGGTGGAGGTGCGCATACGGAACGTGAATATTTGGAAATTGATTCGGTAGAACCCAGAGCGCATTTACTGGCTGCTGTGATTAAAGCCGTATTATCACAAGATAATATTTAATCTGTCAGCAGCGTTTAGAATCATTGCACTGTTTCAGATGTTAGGAGGGAGCTCGAATGTTGTCTTTAGGCATTGCCTTGCTGACAACGATTGTTGTTGCTTGGCTAATCGTCAAACGAATGAAGCCGCAGGCTGTGCTTTTTGCCGGGGGATTTTTCCTTTTGGCTGTAGCAATCTTGATGGGGGTTCCATTGTTGGATGCAAAAAAATCTACTGGCCTGGTATGGTTTGACATTTTTAAATTTGTAGAAGATACGTTTAGTACACGTGCGGCAGGAATTGGTTTGATGATTATGACAGTAGGCGGTTTTGCTAAATACATGGACTACATTGGTGCCAGCCGGAGCCTGGTGCATTTGGCTTCTAAGCCCTTGAGTCTGATTCGTTCGCCCTATCTTCTGCTGGCTGTCAGCTATATTATAGGTCAGCTGCTCAACATTGTCATTCCTAGTGCGGCAGGACTTTGTGTACTGCTTATGGCTACGATGTATCCTGTTCTTGTCAGCCTGGGCGTCAGCCGCTTGTCAGCAGCTGCAGTGGTTGCTACTACACCATGTCTGGATCTCGGCCCTGCTTCGGGTACGGCGGTTTTTGCCGCAAAGACAGCGGATCTGGATGTCGCTGATTATTTTGTCGGAGAGCAGATCCCGATTGCTGTCGTGACGATGGCTGCTATTTCAATTTCCCATTATTTCATTCAACGTTATTTCGATCGCAAAGAAGGCGTTGAGGCGAAAGTCCTGCAAGCTGCTCCTGTGCAAGAAGGAGAGCAGCTTCCGCCTTCGATTTATGCACTGTTGCCGATGGTGCCAATCATTCTGGTTTTAATGTTCAGCAAACTTTGCATTACCAGTATCAAGATGCCGGTCGTGACGGCTATGATTATCAGTGTGTTTTTGGCTATGCTGATGGAATTGATTCGGACGCGCCATCCCAAAGAAGTATGCAAGAGCATTCAGGTGTTTTTTGATGGTATGGGCCATCTTTTTGCAACAGTTATTACTTTGATTGTGGCCGGTGAAACGTTTGCATTTGGCTTGACAAAGATTGGTGCAATAGACTTGATTATACAGGGAGCGCAGAGTTCCGGTTTTGGTGCAGTTGGCGTCACCCTGATCATGACGATAATTGTAGCTGTTGCTGCTATTATTATGGGCTCCGGTAATGCACCGTTTTATTCTTTTGGTGCGTTGGTTCCAGATATTGCCAAGGGACTTTCCATGCTTCCTGCGACCATGATTACACCGATGCAGATGGCATCCAGTATTGCTCGCAGTGCATCACCAATCACAGCTGCTGTTGTTGCCGTAGCTGGTGTGGCTGATGTATCGCCTGTAGACATTGTCAAGCGTACGGCTATACCCATGGGAATCGCATTGCTGGTTTCATTCCTCATGGCAGTAATTCTTTAAGCTGGAATCTGATTTTTCAGAATCAGGCAGTTTGGGCATCCTTTCCCTTTGCAGATTTTTGTAGTATCATTAGACAAGAAAATAGAGCTTCAGAAAAGGATGGTGGCGAAATGGCAGCAAACATGTTGTTCCGCGAGGAATCCGGGCGGATTTACGCAGAGGATGAAGGCGGCAAAGTGGTGGCAGAAGTTGTATTTCCTGAGATTCGTCCCGGCGTTTGTGAGATTACGCATACGTATGTCGATGACCGTCTGCGCGGGCAGGGCATTGCGGGGAAGTTGATGACACTGGCCGTGGCTGCCATCGAGCGGAACGGAAAGACGGTGACGGCTTCCTGCTCCTATGCGGTAAAGTGGCTGTCCAGGAGAGAAGCCAAGCGTTGAGAAGCATGGCGGCTGTTTCGTCATGGAATTGGAAGATGAAGTCTGGATACTCAGCAAAGGGGGAATCTCTTATGTTCGGTGCGATTGTTGGCGATATCATCGGGTCGCGGTTTGAGTGGCACAATTGCCGGTCGAAGGAGTTTGCGCTCTTTGATGAGAAGTGCCGGCCGACGGATGACAGCATCATGACGCTGGCGGTGGCGAAGGCCATCCTTGCGGCGCGGCCGGGGTATGAGGACCTGCCGGAACAGGCGGTGCGAGCGATGCAGGAGCTCGGGCGCAGGTATCCGCATGCGGGCTATGGCCGGGGCTTTCGGCAGTGGCTGGCAGCGGAGCATCCGGAGCCTTATCACAGCTTTGGCAACGGCTCGGCCATGCGCGTGAGTCCGGCGGGCTTTGCGGCGTGTTCGGAGGAAGAGGCGAAGTCGCTCGCGCACGCGGTGACGGCCGTCACGCACAACCATCCGGAGGGCCTCAAGGGTGCGGAGGCCGTGGCCGTTCTCATCTACCATGCGCGTCAGGGCATGAAGATGGACGAGTTGCGCGAGCTCGCGGAAGCGCGCTATTATAGGCTGGATTTTACGCTCGATGAGATCCGGCCGACTTACGAATTCAGCTCGGCCTGCCAGAAGTCGGTGCCGCAGGCGCTCGTGGCGTTCTTTTCTTCGCAGGATTTCGAAGATGCAATCCGCAATGCCATTTCGATTGGCGGCGACAGCGATACGATCGCGGCCATTGCCGGCAGCATCGCCGAAGCGTACTACGGGATTCCGCAGGCGCTGCGCGAAGCGGCCATGCAGCGGCTGCCAGCTCCGCTGCAGCAGATTGTGACGGATTTCGAGCAGGTCTATCCGCAGTAAAAAAAGCCCGTTCCATCCGGCTGCCACGGAGCAGTGAATGGAACGGGCTTTTGTGCACCAATCTGCGTTTGTTTGTTTATGCCTCGGTGTGATGATTCTGCGTTTCCTTCATGAGCAGGGCAACGATGAAGAGGCAGAATTCAAAGGCCACGACGATGATGTCGAGGGCGGCGACATGGCCGAGCGTCGTCGTCAGGAAGCCCATGAGCGGGCCCGAGAAGAACGAGAGGAAGTAGCTCGAGGCGCCGACGATGCCGGTCGCGAGGCCAATCTGGCTCGTGCTGACGCCGTCCTGGGCGATCGTGTAGCCAAGCACGTAGATGGCGTGCAGGCCGATGCCCATGAGGCCGCCGACGATGTAGAGGACGGCGGAGGTCTGCGGGATGACGTGGAAAATCAGGAAGGCGCAGAGGGCGTTGAGTCCCGAGAGGAAGATGATGGTCGGCTTGCGGCCGAAGCGGTCGGCGAAGAAGCCGAGGATGACGCCGCTGAGTCCGCCGATGCCGTAGATGGCGCCGAAGAAGGAGCCAGCTTCCGTCGGGCTGAACCCCTTGTACGTCATGAAGAGGTACGGGCCCATCGAGGCAAAGCCCCAGTACGGGATGATGTTGAGAATCTGGATGAGGACGCCGAGCCAGACGACTTTGTTGAAGCCGACGGTGCGGATGGCTTCGATGAGATGGATGCGCTTGATGTCCGTCGAGGTATCCGTGTATTTCTTCTTGAAGCCGAAGATCAGCAGCAGGCCGAAGATGACGGTGACGAGGCCCATGTGCGTCAGGCCGATGCTCCAGTCGCCCGTGCGCTCAAGGCTCCAGCCGTAATACGTCGGGCCGACGTAGGCGCCGATGGAGTAGAAGGTCATCATGAGGCCGTTGAGCATGGCGCGTGCCGCTGGGAAAATGGAGCCGGCGACAGAGTACATGACGATGTTCCAGCAGCCTTCAAAAATGCCGAAGCAGACGCGCCAGAAGGCTGCGCCGGCGAAGCTTGCGGAGGTCGTGACGCAGGCGGTCATGCAGCCGAGGCCGACCATGCCGAAAATCAGCATGCGCTTGCGGCCGAAGCGGTCAGCGAGATAACCGGCCGGAATATCGATGAGTGCCTGGCCGAGCGTAAAGATGGTGCCAATCGTTCCGAGCTGTACGGCGGTCAGAGAAAGCGAGGCTGCGACTGCCTTGAGGCCGACGCCGAAGGAAAGGCGGTTGGCCGAGTAGAAGGCATAGCCGAGTGCCAGCAGGAACAGCTGGAACCAAAGGATTTTGGGTATCTTGAGCGGGTTCTTTTGCTCCATAATACATACGTCCCTTCTAAAAATAAATGCATGATGAAAAATAGGAAAGATTGTTTTGTATTATAGCACTTACACTTTAAATGTAAACATTGAACGGGAATAAAATACATAAATTTTTATACAAGAGACATATCGCGAAAAATCTCGGAAAAGTACGATGAAAACATATAGAGAGCAATAAAAAACGCCCTCTCCATGTACTGGCTTTTCAGCGGGAAAGGGCGTGGCTGTCCGGGCGATGCCGGTTTTCGGAGAAGTTCCGGATTGTGCAGCGAGAGTTTGCTGTTTGCTGTTGTCAGGCTGCCGCGGAGGTCGAGGATGTTTCAGCCTGCGGTTGCGGGAACTGCTCGGGCAGGAAGCGCAGCAGGGGACGGTAGACCATGAGGAAGAGACCGACCTCCATGGGATAGCAGAGGAGGTTCTTGATGAGGCGGCTCAGAAAGATGGCGGAGGCTGCCTTATGGTAGAAGATGGTCAGCCAGAGCGTGTTGAGGCCCAGGTGGATGAAGACCATGACGAGGAAGAAGGGGATGCAGGCGCGCAGCAGCGTGACACGCCTGCGGTAGAAGAACCAGCCGTAGATGTAGCCCGTGAGAAATCCTGAGACAAGGAAGCCCGGGAAGAAAATGCTCGTGCCGAGCAGGGCCGTGCCGATGAAGTCGGCGGCCGCTGCGACGAGCCCCGCCTTCATGGGGCCGTACATCGCGCCGTAGATCGCGATCGGCAGGAAGCCGAAGGTGATGCGCACGAAGACGGTCTGGACCGCGAAGACGTAGGAGAGAAGCACGGCCAGCGCTACGGAGACGCCGGCGTAAACGAGGGGCTTGACGGAGAATCTGGACATGAAAAAAGACCTTCCTTTCCATTGTGTGACGAGTGTGTGACAAGTAGCAATGGGTTGCAGCGTTGCTGCAACAAGGAAAGCCTTCCGTGCCTGCAGCAGCGGGATGCAATGCCTGCACCGCAGCCTTTGGGGCTTTCGTCCGGATGTCAACTCCCCGTACATCCGGCACTTGACGCGCAGGCACTTACTCTGCTCATATTTTTGCATCGATGTCCTTAGTATAGCGCGGAATGTTTTATTTGGCAATGGCCCGGAGCCGTGTGTAAATCTGTAACATATTTTTTCGTTCAAAAAAGGCTTCTGGCGGTGGTTCGACGAAATATCTATCTGGAAAAACCAATCCGGCTTTTCGAATCTTGATGTTTGACGCAAAAACGATAGGGGGCCCCTTCATATGGAACAGTTTACGATTGCTGTAGTCAATTCGTTCATGAATGAAGCGCATCGCGAGCAGATTGCCGCACTGGCGGCGGAGCACGATGCGAAGGTGAAATTCTTCACGTCGCAGGACGAAGCCCTGCCGCAGATGGCGGATGTCGATATCCTGTATGCGGCGGCGACGGGCGGCGGGCATAAGCTCGCGCAGGCCGCGCCGCATCTCAAGTGGTTCTGCAGCGTGTCGGCGGGCGTCGACCCCGTGCTGCGCCCGGGTGTTTTGCCGGAGGGCTGCCTGCTCTCGAATTCCTCCGGTGCCTACGGCGTGACAATCGCGGAGCATCTCGTCATGGTGACGCTGATGCTCGTGCGCCGGTATCCGGAGTATGCGGAAATCATCCGCCGCCACGAGTGGCAGAACAACCTGCCGCTGCGTTCCATCAAGGACAGCCGCGTGACGATCGTCGGGACGGGCGATATCGGCACGCGCTATGCCGAGCGCATCCAGTCCTTCCAGCCCGCACGCATTGTCGGCATCAACCGCAGCGGGCACAAGCGCAGCGCCGTCTACGACGAGGTGGCCGACCAGTCGCATCTCACGGAGTACCTGCCGGCAACGGATATCCTCGTGCTCTGCCTGCCGGGCACGCGCGAGACGACGAACCTCCTCTCCCGGGAGCGCCTGGCCATGCTGCCGAAGGATGCCTTCGTCATCAACGTGGGCCGTGGCAACTCCATCGATCAGGCGGCGCTCGTCGAAGCGCTCAATCGCGACGAGCTCGCTGGCGCGGCGCTCGATGTCATGGCCAAGGAACCCATCCCCGAGGGCGATCCGCTCTGGACGGCCAAGAACGTCATCCTGACGCCGCACTGCTCGGGCAAGATGACGCTGGCCTACACGCGCGACAAGAGCGTGGCGATGTTCTGCGAGGACTTCGTTCATTTCATCAAGCATGAGCCGCTGGCACATGAGGTCAAGCGCGAGCTCGGCTATTGATGCATGCCGGCAGGAAAACTGAAGCAGGGAACGGCACGGTGCAGCGGCATCGCGCCGTTTTTTTATGGATGTCCTGTTTTCGGGCCGGATACCTGTGCTTTTGCAGGAGGTTCTTGTGGGATATCACAAGAATCTGGCCGTATTTGGAGGCGGGGAGTGTCAAGATACCCGGATATGTGTTATAATCGAGTGTATGCATAATTTATAGAAAGCGATAAAGCTATGTTGTTGCGGGAAACCGCAGGATGAAGGGGTTGGCGTCATGACGCAGTTTGACAAGCGCAATATCACGATGATGATGGACTTTTATGAGATGACCATGGCCAATGGTTATTTCAAAGACCATGACAAGGACGTGCAGGTGGCTTTCGATGTCTTCTACCGGGCAAATCCGGATGAGGGCGGCTTTGCCATCTTTGCCGGCCTCGAGCAGGTCATCGAGTATGTGGAAAACATGGAGTTCACGAAGGAGGATGTGGAGTACTTCCGTCAGCAGGGAATCTTCTCCGAGGAGTTTCTCGCCTATCTGGCGGATTTCCGCTTCAAGGGCGATATCTACGCGCTGCCCGAGGGCACGGTCATGTACCCGAATGAGCCAATCCTGACAGTTGTCGCACCGCTCATCGATGCGCAGCTCGTCGAGACGGCCATCCTGGCACAGATCAACCATCAGTCGCTGATCGCGACGAAGGCCCGCCGCATCTGCCGGGCCGCTGACGGCCGCGCCGTCTCGGATTTCGGCGCACGCCGCGCGCACAATATGGATGCGGCGACGTACGGCGCCCGCGCTGCCTATATCGGCGGCGTCGTCGGCACGGCAACGTGCTCGGCCGGCCAGATGTTCGGCATCCCCATCTCGGGCACGATGGCGCACAGCTGGGTCATGTTCTACGGCGATGAGTACGAAGCCTTCAAGAAGTACGCCGAGACGTATCCGGATGCGACGGTTCTGCTCGTCGATACGTATGATGTCATCCATTCCGGCATTCCCAACGCCATCCGCGTGGCACATGAGGTGCTCGAGCCGATGGGCAAGCGTCTCATGGGCATCCGCATCGATTCGGGCGACCTCGCGTACCTCTCGAAGCGCGTGCGCAAGATGCTCGATGCGGCGGGGCTTCCCGACTGCAAGATCGTCGTGTCGAACAGCCTCGATGAATTCACGGTATCGTCGCTGCTCTCGCAGGGGGCCTGCATCGATGCGTTCGGCATCGGCGAGCGCCTGATCACGGCGAAGTCCGAGCCGGTCTTCGGCGCCGTCTACAAGCTGGCGGCCGTCGGCGAGAACGGGGAGTTCGCGCCGCGCATCAAGGTTTCGGAGAATGTCGGGAAAATCACGAACCCGGGCCTCAAGGACCTCTACCGCGTCTACGATGAAAACGGACATGCCGTGGCCGATCTTTTGGCCATCTGTGGCGAGCTCTTCGATACGAAGCAGCCCGTGCGCTACGTCGACCCGCAGAAGCCGTGGAAGAACCGTTCGTTCGAGAACTGTACGTTCAAGAACCTGCGCAAGTGCTACGTCCGTCAGGGCAAGCGCACGGAAGAGCTGCCGGGCCTCGATGCCATCCGCGACTACGTCGAACAGCAGCTCGAAAACGAGATCTGGGAAGAAGAGCAGCGCTTTGAGAATCCGCACCGCCATTATCTCGACATGACGCCGGATTACTACGAGCTCAAGATGGATCTTCTGACGAAGACGCGCCGCGAGCATGCGTGAGGAACTGAGGTGAAAGCATGAGCCAGAAGCTTACGGGAACGACGCAGAATCTCGGTGTCATGGGCTGGCCGATCCGCCATTCCCTGTCGCCGGTGCTGCAGAATGCAGCCCTTGAGAGGGCGGGCCTCGACTACGTCTATGTGGCACTGCCCGTGCCGCCGGAAAAGCTCCGGACGGCTGTCGAGGGACTACGGGCGATGGGCTTTGCCGGCTGGAATGTGACGATTCCGCACAAGCAGGCCATCATGCCGCTGCTCGACGAGCTCGACGAGGACGCGCGCATCATCGGGGCCGTGAATACCGTGGTCCGGAAGGACGGGCGGCTGCTCGGCTATAATACCGATGTCACAGGCTTCCTCATGCCGCTTCAGCGCAGGCATGTCGTCCTGCGCGGGAAGAAGGCGGCTCTTTTGGGTGCGGGCGGCGCTGCGCGCGCCGTCATCTGGGGCCTCCTGCGCGAGGGCGTTTCGTCGATTGCCATCGGCGTGCGCAATCCGCACAAGGCGGAACCCCTCGTCCACGAGTTTGCGCCGTACGGAGTCCTGCGCGTCTATCACTGGGAGGATGAGGCATTCCGCGCGGAGCTCGGCGAGACGGATCTGCTCGTCAATACGACGCCGCTCGGCATGACGCCGCACACCGATGGCATGCCGCCTGTCGTCTGGCAGGATCTCAAGGCCTCGGCCTTCGTTTATGACATCATCTACACGCCGGCGCACACGCGCTTCCTGCGGGAGGCCGCGGCGCACGGCCACACCATCCTGAACGGCGAGGAAATGCTCGTCGGGCAGGGCGCGGCTGCCTTTGCACGCTGGACCGGGCAGGAGCCCGACCTTGCGTGCATGCTCGACGCCCTGCGCCGGGAGCTTTCCTCCCGCCGCCAGCCGTGACAATCAGCACAGTCGCCAAAAAACAAGAAAGTTGAGGGTTTTGTTTGACTGCGATCACTTATGAATTAGTCAAGAAAGATGCCGCCACGGGAGCCCGTGCCGGCATCATCCATACGCCGCACGGCAGCTTCCCCACGCCAATCTTCATGCCCGTGGGCACACAGGCCTCGGTCAAGGGAGTCTCGCCCGATGAGCTCAAGGATCTCGGCGCGGGCATCATCCTGTCGAATACGTATCATCTCTTCCTGCGTCCGGGCATGGACCTCGTGCGTGAGGCCGGCGGCCTGCACAAGTTCATGCACTGGGACCGCGCCATCCTGACGGACAGCGGCGGCTTCCAGGTGTTCAGCCTCGGTGATTTGCGCAAGATCACGGAGGAGGGCGTGACGTTCCGCTCGCATATCGACGGCTCGAAGAAATTCCTGTCGCCGGAAGTCTCGATGGACGTCCAGATGGCACTCGGCTCCGATATCGTCATGGCCTTTGACGAATGCGTGCCGTATCCGGCGGATTTTCAGTATGCCAAGCAGTCGACGGAGCGCACGCTGCGCTGGCTCAAGCGCTGCAAGCAGGCGATGACGGCTCCGAATCAGGGCCTCTTCGGCATCGTGCAGGGCGGCATGCACAAGGAGCTGCGCGAGTGGAGTGCCCGTGAGACGGTGGCACTCGACCTGCCGGGCTATGCAGTCGGCGGCCTCTCCGTCGGCGAGCCCAAGGAGCTCATGTACGAGATGCTCGAGTATTCCACGTCGCTTCTGCCGGAGAACAAGCCGCGCTATCTCATGGGCGTCGGCACGCCGGACTGTCTCGTCGAGGGCGTACAGCGCGGCATCGATATGTTCGACTGCGTCTACCCGACGCGTGTCGCGCGCAACGGTATGGCGATGACGTGGACGGGCCGCCTCGTGATGAAGAATGCCCAGTTCACGCACGACCATCACGTGCTCGAGGAGGGCTGCGGCTGCTATGCGTGCCGCAACGGCTACACGCGCGCCTACATCCGTCACCTCGTGCGTGCCGGTGAGATCTTCGGCCTGCGCCTGCTGTCGCTGCACAACCTCTGGTTCCTGCAGGAATTCATGCGCCGCATGCGCCAGGCCATCCTCGAAGACCGCTTCGGCGCCTTCCGCGAGGAATTCTTCGCCCATTACGTCATGCATGGCAAGCAGTGAGCCTGCCCGTGCACCGTTGAACCTGTATCCGTTGGAAGTGTATTCCATATATATGTAAAGGAGTGTTTTTCATGAGTCCAGAAATGCTTGGAACCGTCGGCCCTATCGTGGTCATGATCGCAATCTTCTACTTCCTGCTGTACCGTCCGCAGAAGAAGCAGCAGAAGCAGCGCATGAGTATGCTCGACAGCCTCAAGAAGGGCGACAAGGTCGTCACGATCGGCGGCATCTACGGCACGATCGAGGCCCTGTCGGACAAGTCGCTGAAGCTCAAGGTTGCGGACCGCGTCGTCATTGAAGTGGCGCGTGCGAGCATCAACGCTGTGCTCACGGAGGAAACGGAAGCGAAATGAACGGGCTGTCGCATGAGGCCATGCTGTCCCTGAAGAAAGATCTGCGCCAAAAGATGCTGGCGTTCCGCCGGCAGCTCGCGCCGGCCACGCGGGCCGAAAAGAGCGCCGTCATCCTCGCGCGCCTTTATGAGGAGCCGTCGTTCCAGCAGGCGAAGACCGTTTTTGCCTACGCTTCGATGCCGGACGAGGTGCAGCTCGGCGCGCTGCTCGCATACTGCCTTTCCCACGGCAAGCGCGTGGCGCTGCCGCTCATTACGGGCAAAGGCCTCATGGAGGCCGTGAACCTGCCGGAGCTTTCTGACCTCGTGCCGGGCAAGTTCGGCATCCTGACCGTCCGGCCCGACCGGCAGGAGATCATCCCCGCCGGCGAGATCGACTTTGTCGTCGTGCCCGGCGCGGCCTTCTCGCCTGAGGGGGACCGGCTCGGCCTCGGCGGCGGCTATTACGACCGCTATCTCATGGAGAAGGCACCGCAGGCTTTCCGGGCGGCGCTGACCTTTGATGGCCAGGTCACGGCAGATGTGCCCATGGAGGCGCATGATGCCACGGTCAATTTGATCCTGACGGAAACACGCCGGATCTTGATTCATACATAAAAAAGACCACAAGGAAAGGGTTGTGAAACGTTGAGAAAGAACAGTCTCATCAAACTCATCATCTGCATCGTGGCCATCATCGGTATTTTCCTGGTTGCGGTGAAGCCGCTGGCGAATTCCATCCGCCAGGGCCTTGACCTGCAGGGCGGCACGCACGTCGTGCTCGAGGCCGAGGACACAGATGTAGCAAAAGTCAACGATGACGCGATGAACCGCGTCGTTACGATCATGGAGAAGCGCGTCAACGCGCTGGGCCTCACCGAGCCAATCATCCAGCGTGAGGGCGAGCGCCGCGTCATCATCGAGCTGCCGGGCGTCAAGGACCCGGATGCGGCCATCAAGACCATCGGCAAGACGGCCATGCTCGAATTCAAGGATGAAGACGGCAATACGGTGCTCACGGGTACCGACCTCAAGGATGCTCAGGCTGCGACGAATCAGCAGAATGGCCAGAATGTCGTCAACCTCGAATTCACCGATGAAGGCGCGAAGAAATTCGCTGACCTCACGACGAAGAACGTCGGCCGCACGATTTCCATCCTGCTCGATGGCGAAGTGCTGACGGCTCCGAACGTCCGCGAGCCGATCCTCGGCGGCAAGGCTGAGATCACGGGCCAGAAGACGCTCGAAGAGGCTCAGAACCTCGCCGTCGTACTCAGGAGCGGTGCTCTGCCGGTAAAGGTCAACATCATCGAGACGCGCACGGTCGGCCCGACGCTCGGCCAGGATTCCAAGGATAAGTCGGAATTCGCCTTTGCCGTCGGCCTCGGCGCCGTCCTCCTGTTCATGATTTTCTTCTATCGCATGTCGGGCTTCATCGCCGACGTCGCGCTGATGGCCTACACGATCATGCTGCTCGGCCTCTTGTATCTGCTCGATGCAACGCTGACGCTGCCGGGCGTCGCCGGTATCATCCTGACCATCGGTATGGCCGTCGATGCGAACGTCCTGATCTTCGAGCACTTCAAGGAGGAGTACCAGATTCAGGGCAAGACGCTGCGCATGTCGATGGAATCGGGCTTCAAGCGCGCCTTCACGACGATTTTCGACTCGAATATCACGACGATCATCGCGGCTGTCGTGCTGTTCTTCCTCGGCACGGGCACAATCCGCGGCTTTGCCATCACGCTGGGCCTCGGCACCGTGCTCTCGATGTTCACGGCCATCACGCTGACGCATTACATGCTGCGCCTCATGGTCGATTCCAAGATCTTTGAGAAGCCGGGCGCTTACGGCGTCACGGGCTTCATGCTCTGGAAGAAGGAGGATGTGAAGAAGGATGCCTAAATTCGATATAGCAGGTCATCGGAAAATCTGGTTCCTGATTTCCGCCCTGATCATCATCCCCGGACTCATCTGCATGGCAGTCCGCGGCTTCAATTTCGGTATCGACTTCACGGGCGGTACCATCATCGATCTCAAGTTCAACCAGCCGGTCGCCATCTCCGACATCCGCACGAGCCTTGGCAAGTACGATCTCGACGATGCGACCATCCAGCTCTCGGGTGCGCAGTCCGATGTCCACGAGTCGGAGAATGTCATGATCCGCACGAAGGACCTCGAGGAGGATCAGCGCAAGGAAGTCATGGCGACGCTCAAGAGCGATGTCGGCGACTACCAGGTGCTGCGCGAGGAGAAGGTCGGCGCGACGATCGGCGGTGAGCTCATCACGAATGCGCTGCTGGCCCTGCTCGTCTCGTGGGTACTCATCATCCTCTACGTGGCGTACCGCTTTGAGCTGCGCTTCGGCATTGCGGCCGTGCTCGCCCTCATCCACGATATTCTCATCGTGCTCGCGGTGTTCTCGCTGACGCAGCGCCAGATTGATTCGTCGTTCATCGCGGCCCTCCTGACGATTGTCGGTTATTCCATCAACGATACAATCGTCATCTTCGACCGTATCCGCGAGAATCTCAAGCTGCATTTCCGCCGCGGCGGCGATGTCAACGAACTCGTCAACCGCAGTATCTATCAGACGTTGACGCGTTCTCTCTACACGGTCTTCACGGTCCTCTTCACGACGGCTGCGCTCTACTTCTTCGGTGGCGATACGACGAAGGATTTTGCCTTCGCGCTGCTCGTCGGCTTCAGCGTTGGCTGCTACTCGTCGATCTTCATCGCGAGCCCGCTCTGGATCGTGTTCCGCAACTGGTCGGAGGGCAAACGCCATCAGCCGAAGGCCGCACCGGCCAAATAAATGCCTGGCGAAGATGCCTGAGGCGATAAGATTGTCACCTGGAAGCCTGTTCTGTTAGACAGGCTTCTTTTTTTGTGCTAATATTGATGGGACTGATAGGATTTTACATGGATACAGCGAATACCATAAAGATAAAGAATGTATCGTAACGGGAGTTTTTATGATCAAGCAGTGGAACATGTACGAGCCGATACCGGATCTCGGTTCGTTCGCCAGGGCCATCGGGCAGGATGAGATGATGGCGACGATCCTCTGGCATCGCGGCATACGGGATGCGAAGGAGGCGGAGGCTTTCCTGCACCCTGAGGCGCAGCCCTTTGAAGATCCGTTCCTCATGAAGGATATGGAGAGCGCCGTCGCCCGCCTCACGCAGGCAATGGATAAAGGGCAGCACATCACGGTATACGGCGATTACGATGTCGACGGCATGACGGCGACGTCGCTGATGCTGCTGAATCTGCGTGCCATGGGTGCGCGGGTCGACTTTTACATACCGGACCGCCTGACGGAGGGCTACGGCCTCAACCGGCAGGCACTCGAAGCGCTCGCGGGGAAGACGGATCTTCTGGTGACGGTGGACTGCGGCATCGCCTCGGTCGAAGATGTCGGGGCCATGCAGGGCAGGCTCGACATCATCGTGACGGATCATCATCTGCCGGGGGCGCAGCTCCCGCCGGCCGTGGCTGTCCTCAACCCGCACCGTGCGGACTGTCCGTATCCCGACAAGGAGCTCGCGGGCGTCGGCGTGGCCTTCAAGCTCTGCCAGGCTCTCTGGCAGAGACGCGGGGGGCATGGCGATGCGAGGGGCATCGAGCTCGCGGCGCTCGGCACGGTCGCCGATCTCGTCTCCCTGCGCGGCGAGAACCGCCGCATTGTCAAGGAGGGCCTCCGCCGCATGGAGGAGGAGCCGCTGCCGGGGCTTGCCGCGCTGCTCGAGGTTGCGAATCTCACGGGCAAGCACCTGAACGCCGGCCATGTCGGCTTCATGCTCGCACCGCGCCTCAACGCAGCCGGGCGCATCCGCTCGGCCCGCCAGGGCGTGAAACTCCTGACAGCCGGGAGCCGCGAGGAAGCGGCGCCAATCGCAGAAGAACTCGATCTTCTGAACCGGGAACGCCAGGAGCTTGAGCGCGGCATCGTGCAGAAGGCGGAGGAGAAGCTTGCGCCGGAGGAGCCCTTCTCACTGCCGGCCCTCGTCGTGGCGGGCAGGGGGTGGAACCCCGGCGTCATCGGCATCGCGGCCTCGCGCCTCGTCGACAAGTACTACAAGCCCGCCATCGTGCTGACCATCCAGGGCGATGGCGTCTGCAAGGGCTCGTGCCGCAGCATCAAGGGGCTGCACATGGTTGAGGCCCTGCGCGCCTGCCGGGAGCACCTGCTGCAGTTCGGCGGCCACGAGATGGCGGCGGGGCTTTCCCTCAAGGAAAGCGAACTGCCGGCCTTCCGCGAGGCCTTTGGTGCCTATGCGGCTGCGCATCTCACGGCCGACGATTACCAGCCGAAGGTCGCCGTCGAATTTGAACTGGCGCCTGAGGCCATCACGATCCCGATGGTGGAGGAGCTCGAGAAGCTCGAGCCATACGGCATGGGCAACCCGAAGCCGCTCTTCGGCTGCCGCGATGTGCGCGCGGAAGAGGCCGTGGCCATCGGGCGGGAGCGCAATCACCTGCGCTTCCAGCTCGGCACGCGCGAGCACCGCGTGACGGGGCTCATGTGGAACCGGGCGGAGCTCGCGGGCGTCGTCAATGCGGAGCCCTGCGACCTCGTCTATGCGCCCGCCATCAATGAATGGAACGGCAATCGCAGCGTGCAGTGCTTCGTGGAGGAGCTCAGCCCCGCTGCGTCCGGCAGGGTCTTCCCGGGGAAGGAGACGCTGCGGGATATCTACCGCTTCCTGTATGGCATCCAGCAGCAGAGGGGCAGCATCCCGTTTACGGCGGCCGGTCTCACGGAGGCCTGCAACCGCCTCATGCGGCCCATGGCGTATTTCACCATGGCGATGGGCCTGCGCGTCTTCCAGGAACTCGGGCTTGTGCGCGAGAACCTCGAGGAGACGGGCTACTACCTGCCGCCGCCGTCCGGGAAAATGGATCTTGCCGCCTCGCCGACGTTCCGCCGCTATGCGGAGGGGCGGGGCCTTGAGGATCGCTGAGAGAAGAAGCATCACGTCAATGAGGAGTTGGGACGTATGAACGATAAAGATAAAGAACCGGTGACGATCGACACCATCATCGATAACGTCAGGGCGTATTCGCCGAAGGCCAATCTCGATCTCATCCGCAGGGCCTATGAGATCGCGCAGAAGGCCCATCAGGGGCAGACGCGCGTTTCGGGCGAAGCCTATATCATCCATCCGCTGCATGTCGCGGAAATCCTGACGGAGCTGCATCTCGACGATGTGACCATCAGCGCGGCACTCCTGCACGATGTCGTCGAGGATACGACGTACACGCTCGACCAGATGAAGGAGCTCTTCGGCGAGGAAGTGGCCATGCTCATCGACGGCGTGACCAAGCTCGGCCGCCTGCAGTACAAATCGAAGGAAGAGGCCCAGCTCGAGAGCTACCGCAAGATGTTTCTCGCGATGGCCAAGGACATCCGCGTCATCATGATCAAGCTGGCGGACCGCCTGCACAACATGCGCACGCTCAAGTACATGCGCGAGGACAAGCAGAAGCGCATCGCGCGCGAGACGATTGAGATCTACGCGCCGCTCGCGAACCGCCTTGGCATCTCAAGCATCAAGTGGGAGCTCGAGGACCTCTGCCTGCGCTACCTTGAGCCGGAGATCTACTACGACCTTGTCGAGAACGTCAAGCAGAAGCGCAAGGAGCGCCAGTCCTTCATCGAGACGTCCATCCGGCAGATCCAGGAAAAGCTCGAGGAAGCGCACATTAAGGCCGACATCAGCGGCCGCGCCAAGCATTTCTACAGCATCTACAAGAAGATGAAGCGCGACAACAAGGACCTCAGCGAGATCTACGATCTTTCAGCCGTGCGCGTGCTCGTCGATTCCGTCAAGGACTGCTACGGCGTGCTCGGCGTCATCCATGCGATGTGGAAGCCGATCCCGGGCCGCTTCAAGGATTACATCGCCATGCCGAAATCGAACGGCTATCAGTCGCTGCACACGACGGTCATGACGCGCGGCTATCCGCTTGAGATCCAGATCCGCACGTTCGCGATGCATCAGGTGTCGGAGTACGGTGTCGCGGCGCACTGGAAGTACAAGGAAGCCGGCAAGGGCGCCAAGGCGACGGGCGCCGTCGACCAGAAGATGAGCTGGCTGCGCCAGATGGTCAGCCTGCAGCAGGAGCTCAGCGACCCGAAGGAATACTTCGAGGCCCTCAAGGTCGATATCTTCTCCGACGAGGTCTTCGTCTTCACGCCGAAGGGCGATGTCGTCGATCTGCCGAAGGGCTCCATCCCGATTGACTTTGCCTACCGCATCCACACGGAAGTCGGCCATCACTGCGTCGGCGCCAAGGTCAACGGCAAGCTCGTGCCGCTTGAGTACAAGCTCAAGAACGGCGATATTGTCTCGGTCATCACGAACAAGGCCAACAACGGCCCGAGCCGCGACTGGCTCAACATCGTCGCTTCCTCGGAGACGCGCAGCAAGATCCGCTCGTGGTTCAAGAAGGAGAAGCGCGAGGAGAACATTGAGCGCGGCTTCGAGCTCATCAAGGAGGAGGCCAAGCATCTCGGCTATGCGCCGAAGCAGCTCCTGAAGGAAGGCCGCCTGCAGCAGGTGGCCGACAAGCTCAACATCCAGAGTGAGGATGACCTTTTGGCCGCGCTCGGCTTCGGCGGGCTGACGGTGCGCAGCGTCATGACGAAGCTCATTGAGCTCTACAAAAAGGATCTCAAGGAAGCGACGCCGCCCGATGTCTCGAAGATGCTCTCGGAGCTCAAGACCCCGCAGCACAACGGCAAGCGCAGCCGTTCGAGCCACGGCGTGCTCGTCGAGGGCGAAAGTGGCCTCCTCGTGCGCCTCGCGCGCTGCTGCAACCCGATCCCGGGCGATCAGATCGTCGGCTTCATCACGCGCGGCCGCGGCGTCTCCGTACACCGCGCCGACTGCCCGAACGTCCTGCGCGACAACAATCTCTCGCGCCTCATCGAGGTCAGCTGGGATATCGGCCTCGACAAGGATTACACGGTTGAGATCGAGATCGTCTGCAACGACAAGAGCGGTGCGCTCGCGGAACTTCTGGCCGTGCCGTCGGAGATGAAGCTCAACATCCGCAGCGTCAATGCGAACCCGAACCGCAACAACAAGACATCGACGGTCGTCATGGGCATCGATGTCAAGAGCGCCTCGCAGGTCGCCCAGATCATGACGAAGATGCGCCGTCTCAAGAATGTCTACAGTGTCACGCGCGCCATGGGCCGCAATGCCTCGAACTGAGCGCGCACCCTTGATTGTATTTTCTCTTCGGTTTTGTTATAATGAATACATTTGATGCTTATTTATAATCAACTTATAATCGATAATCAATAAAATCATTGAGGAAAGAGGATCTTACTATGCCACGTACATTTACCATGGAAGATTTAAAACGGAAACTGCAGGAACGCCAGCATAAGATGACGCCGCAGCGCCAGGTCGTGCTGCAGATTTTTCTTGATCACCCGGGCGAACACCTGAGCGCAGAAGATGTGCACGGAATCCTGCGCGACAACAAGTCGGAAATCGGCCTGGCGACGGTGTACCGCAGCCTGGAACTGCTGTCGGATCTCGGCATCCTGCAGAAGATGGAGTTCGGCGACGGCTGCAGCCGCTACGAGGTCAATACGACGGACCCGTCGCAGCACCATCACCATCATCTGATCTGCACGAAGTGCGGCAAGGTCATTGAGTTCGAAGACGATCTGCTGGAGCCGCTGGAGCAGGATATCCAGGAGAAATCCGGCTTCAAGATTTCCGATCATCAGGTCAAGTTCTTCGGCCTCTGCAAGGAGTGTCAGGATGACGCTCAGGGTTAATTCGTTCACACTCAACAACAAGCGCGAGATCACGGACAAGATCGTGCGCGAGGTGCTCGTGCTCTTCAAGGTCGAGGTCGTCGGCCGGCGCGGCGAGGCGGACTTCGCACAGCTCTCCGTTGTCAACCGCCGCCTGCCGGATACGGAGACGGGGCTGCCGCAGGTCGAGAGCGAACTCCTGCTCTTCGATTTGAAGGGCCATGTGCGCCGTTTCGTGCGCCGTGGCACGGGCAAGGCTGACGAGCGCGAGGGGGCGGCCGTCAACCGCCTCATCAAGCTCAATCTCTACCGCATCTTCCGCGAGGAACTCGGCATGCCGGAAGCTCCCTGGGGCATCCTGCACGGCGTGCGCCCGACGAAGATCGTGCATCGCTGGATTCGCGGCGGCCTTACGGAAGAAGCCATCGTCGCAAGGCTCCAGGAAGATTATGCCTGCAGCGAACAGAAGGCCCGCGTCATCACGCCGATGGCCTTCCGCCAGCTGCCGTTCCTCAGGACTTCCGATGAAAAGACCGTCAGCGTCTACGTGGGCATCCCGTTCTGCCTGACGCGCTGCCTCTACTGCAGCTTCCCCTCGAATATCCTGCCCAGGGAAAGCAAATTGCAGGAATTCATGAACGTCTTGACAAAAGATCTTATGGCGGCCCGGGATGCCATCGCGTATTACGGGTTCCGCGTGCAGAATATCTACGTCGGCGGTGGCACGCCGACGAGCCTGCCCGATGAATTTTTTGCTCAAATGCTCGAGATGGTATATAATGCTTTCTATGGACCCGATACCGTGGAGTTCACGGTGGAGGCCGGCCGTCCCGACAGCATCACGCCGGGGAAGATCGAGACGATGAAGAGGCTCTGTGTCTCGCGCGTCAGCGTCAATCCGCAGACCATGCAGCTGCGGACGCTCAAACGCATCGGCCGCCAGCACACGCCCGAAGATGTCGTCGCGATGTTCCATGCCCTGCGCGAAGCGGGCATCCCGCACATCAACATGGACCTCATCCTGGGGCTGCCGGGCGAGACGGCTGAGGATGTGCGCGATACGATGGAGAAGGTCGTGGCGCTTGAGCCCGACGACATCACGCTGCACGCGCTCGCGCTCAAGCGCGGCTCGCGCCTCAAGTGCCTCATGGAGGAGCAGCATGTGGAGCTGCCGTCTGACGAGGAGACGCGCCGCATGTCGGAAGTCGCCATGTCCTATGTGGCAGCTGCCGGCATGAAGCCGTATTACCTTTACCGCCAGGGCTACATGAGCGGCGACCTCGAGAATGTGGGCTGCTGCCGTCCGGGTGCGGAAGGCATGTACAACATCCAGATTATGGAGGAGCATCAGACCATCCTCGGCATCGGCGGGGCGGCCACGACGAAGGTCGTCGATTTCCGCGCGCAGCGCATGAAGTCCTCGTTCAATGCGAAGGACCTCGTGACGTACCTGCGAGATGTGGATATTTACATAGAGAAACGCAGGCAGCTCCTGGAAGATGCCTGCGGAAAATAAGAAACAGGGGGAGAAGACTCATGCTCACCAATGCCCCTCGGGGAACAAAGGACATTCTGCCGGATACCGTCGGCGAATGGAATTACGTGGAACAGAAAATCCGTGAGATTTGCGGCCGTTATGGATTCGAGGAAATCCGCACGCCGCTTTTCGAGCATACGGAGCTGTTTCATCGCGGCATCGGCGAAGGTACCGATGTCGTCGACAAGGAAATGTACACGTTTGAGGACCGCGGCGGACGCAGCATCACGCTGCGCCCGGAGAATACGGCTTCGGCCGTGCGCGCCTACCTGCAGAACAAGCTTTACGGCGATTCCTCGCTCGTCAAGCTCTTTTACATCGGCTCGATGTTCCGCTACGACCGCCCGCAGGCCGGCCGCATGCGCGAATTCCATCAGTTCGGCGTCGAATCGCTCGGCGAGGAGAATCCGATGACGGATGCCGAGGTCATCATGCTGGCCGTGGATTTCCTGCAGTCCCTCGGGCTCAAGGATCTCAAGCTGAGTCTCAACTCCGTCGGCTGCCCGAAGTGCCGCCCGACGTACCGCAAGGTCCTGCAGGACTACTTCCGCGACAAGCTCGATGATCTCTGCGACGACTGCAAGGACCGCTTCGAGCGCAGTCCGCTGCGCATCCTCGACTGCAAGGCCGATGCCGACAAGCCCTTCATGGCAGGCGCTCCGAAGATCACGGACTGCCTCTGCGAGGAGTGCCAGGAGCACTTCCACAAGGTGCAGGAGTACCTGACGGAAGCGGGCATTGCGTTTGAGCTCGACCCGCGTCTCGTGCGCGGCCTCGACTACTACACGAAGACGGCCTTTGAGATCAAGTACGCGCCGCTCGGCGCGCAGAGTGCCGTCGCCGGCGGCGGACGCTACGACGGCCTCATCGAGGAAATCGGCGGCAAGCCGACGCCGGCCGTCGGCTTTGCGACGGGCCTCGAGCGCGTGCTGCTGGCCCTCGAGAAGCAGGGCCTCATTCCCGAGCAGCCGAAAAAGACGGATGCATTCGTCGTGGCACTCGGCGATGCGGCTAAGGCGCCTGCCTTCAAGCTCCTGACGGAGCTGCGCCGCGCGGGCCTCAAGGCTGGCATGGATTATGCCGGCCGCAGCATGAAGGCCCAGATGAAACAGGCAAACAAGGCACATGCCCGCTTTGCGCTGATCATCGGTGAAGATGAAGTCAAGGAATCCTGCGTGATGCTCAAGGATATGGAAAAGAGCGAACAGCAGAAGGTTTCCTTTGATGCTATTATAGAAAAGCTATGTGCTGAGGTGAAAGGTTAATGGAAACATTACAAGGTATGAAGCGCACCCATCATTGCGGTGCCCTTCGCAAGACGGAAGTCGGCCAGGAAGTCGTACTCTGCGGCTGGGTTTCCCGTCGTCGCGATCACGGCGGACTGATCTTCGTCGACATGCGTGACCGTTCGGGCTTTGTCCAGATCGTCTTCGACGAGGCTGCCATGAACGAAGGTACGTTCCACAAGGCAGAGTCCCTGCGCAACGAGTTCTGCATCGCGGTACGCGGCAAGATCCGCGCCCGCAGCGAGGAGACGATCAACCCGAACATCGAGACGGGCGAGATTGAGGTCGTCTGCGCCGAACTGCGCATCCTCAACACCTCGAAGACGCCGCCGTTCTACATCCAGGATGGTGTGGACGTCGACGAGATGGTCCGCCTGAAGTACCGCTATCTCGATCTGCGCCGCCCGGAGATGCAGTACAACATCATCCTGCGTCACCGCGTGACGAAGATCATGCGCGACTTCTTCGACAACCACGGTTTCCTCGAGATCGAGACGCCGATGCTCTGCAAGAGCACGCCGGAAGGCGCGCGCGACTTCCTCGTGCCGAGCCGTGTCAACCCGGGCGAGTTCTACGCCCTGCCGCAGTCCCCGCAGATCTTCAAGCAGCTGCTGCAGGTCGCGGGCTTCGAGAAGTACTTCCAGATCGTCCGCTGCTTCCGCGATGAGGACCTGCGCGCTGACCGCCAGCCGGAATTCACGCAGCTCGATATCGAGATGAGCTTCATGGATCAGGATGATATCCTGACGATGATGGAAGAAATGATCAAGGAGCTCTTCAAGAAGGCCATCGGTGCCGACATCCCGACGCCGTTTGAGCGCATGGAGTGGGATACGGCCATGGACAAGTACGGTTCCGACAAGCCGGATCTGCGCTTCGACATGCCGCTCATGGACATCTCCGAGTACGTCAAGGGCTCGAGCTTCAAGGTGTTCAATTCCGTCATCGAGAACGGTGGCATGGTCAAGTGCATCAAGGTTGACGGCTATGCCGACATCCCGCGCCGCCGCCTCGACGACCTCGTCAAGTTTGTCCAGATCTACGGTGCCAAAGGCCTTGCCTGGATCCAGTACACGGCAGACGGCATCAAGAGCCCGTTCAAGAAGTTCTATGAGGACGAGACGTTCGCCAAGATTGCTGAGGCAACGGGCGCCAAGACGGGCGACCTGCTGCTTGTCGTCGCCGACAAGCGCCTCGTCGTCGACACGGCTCTCGGCCAGCTGCGCCTCGAGATGGGCAAGGAGCGCGGCCTCATCGATCCCGACAAGCTCCGCTTCCTCTGGGTCGTCGACTTCCCGATGTACGAGTGGAGCGACGAGGAGAAGCGCTTCAAGGCCATGCACCATCCGTTCACGGCTCCGCGCGACGAAGATATCAGCCTTCTCAACACGGACCGCATGGGCGATGTCAAGGCCAAGGCCTACGATATGGTCCTCAACGGCGTCGAGATTGGCGGCGGCTCGCTGCGCATCTACAACGCCGATCTGCAGGAGAAGGTCTTTGAGTCCCTCGGCCTCACGCCGGAGCAGGCTCATACGAAGTTCGGCTTCATGATGGATGCCTTCCAGTATGGCACGCCGCCGCATGGCGGCCTCGCCTTCGGCCTCGACCGCCTCGTCATGCTCATGGCGAAGCGCCAGTCCATCCGCGACGTCATCGCCTTCCCGAAGACGCAGAGCGCACGCGACGTCATGTCGAACGCGCCGTCGCCAGTCGACGAGAAGCAGCTGCGCGAGCTTTCCATCCGCACGGCCGTCAAGAAGAAGGAAAACAAAGAGCATAAGGAATAAGGCGTACGCCGGTTCCAGGCTGTAAGGGCCCGGGCAGCATGAGAGGCTGCCCGGGTCTTTTGCATCTTCCGGTTTTTTATGCTACAATCTATAAATACTATAGAGAACAATACAGAGATTCTGCGCGCGTGCGCCGAGGGGAAGACGCGCGCCGCGAATGTACGGAGGGTTACGAAGTGCCAGAGAAAATCGATATCTTGGGCGTGCAGGTTGATCCTGTCACCATGCAGCAGGCCGTCAGGCAGGTGGAAACGTATATGGATGAGCGCAGCGGCGTCATGGTCGCCACGGCCAATGCCGAGATGATCATGCGCGCGACGCACGATGGGGAACTCCTGCATATCCTCAACGACTGCGCCCTCGTCGTGCCGGACGGTGCGGGCACGGTCTGGGCCGCGCATCATCTTGGCCATGAGATGCCGGAGCGCGTGGCCGGGTACGACCTTGCGCAGGAGCTCATGCGCCGTGCGCCGGAGAAGAAGCGCCGCATCTTCTTCTTCGGTTCGGCGCCCGGCGTCGCGGAGCTTGCGAAGAAAAAGGCAGAGACGCTCTATCCGGGCATCGAGATTGTCGGCACGCGCAACGGCTTCTTCGCAGAAAAGGACGAGCCGGAAATCGTCAAAGAGATCCAGGCGGCCAAACCGGATCTTCTGCTTGTGGCACTCGGCGTGCCCAAGCAGGAGAAGTGGCTCTACAAGTACCGCCGGGAACTCGGCGTGCCCGTCTCGATTGGCGTCGGCGGCACGCTCGACGTCATGGCCGGCGTCATGAAGCGCGCGCCGCGCTGGATGCAGAAGGCCAAGCTCGAGTGGCTCTTCCGCGGCATGCTGCAGCCGAAGCGCGCCGGCCGCCTCATGGCGCTGCCGAAATTCGTGCTCAAGGTGCACCGCGCGAAACGCTGAACTTGCGGCTTTTTATGGACAAAGCGGAACCTATCCGTTATAATTGAAAGATAGCAGGCAGGTCAGTGCAAACTGGCCTGCTAAGTCTGTGCGTGATGTCATGTGCCGGCCGTTTTCACGGCGTGGTCATGACTCAAGATTTGTTCAGGAGGTGGAGTTTTGGCTCCGATTATTTCAGAGGGATATCCGTTCATCGGCGGCTGTTTCCTGCTGACTCTGCTCATGGCCTGGTCGATTCATCCTGCCGTGGCGGTCATCCCGTTCGTCCTCATGCTGTACTTCTGTTACTTCTTCCGGAATCCGAATCGCCACATCGTGCTCGATGATACGGCCATCCTGTCGCCGGCCGACGGCACGGTTACGGACATCGTGCCGCTTGAGTCGGACGAATTCGTGCAGGAACCCTGCAACAAGATCATCATTTTCATGTCCGTCTTCAATGTGCACGTCAACAGGAGTCCGATTGCCGGCGAGATCAAGCTCCAGAAGTATTTCTGCGGCCGCTTCCGCCCCGCCTACAAGGATACGGTTGGCTTTGAGAACGAGCATCACCTGCTCGGCATCGAGAATGACCGCGTGCGCATTTCAGTCAAGCAGATCGCCGGCATCCTCGCACGGCGCATCGTTTCGTATGTGACGCTTGACGACAAGCTCCAGCAGGGCGAGCTCTACGGCATGATCAAGTTCGGCTCGTGCCTCGAGGTCGTCATGCCGAAGTCCGTGGAAGTGACCGTCCGGAAGGGTGAAAAGGTCACGGGCGGCAAAACCATTCTTGGGAGGATCAAAGACTGATGGACTATCGCAGGTTAATACCAAATATGTGTACTTCATCGAACCTTGTCTTCGGCATGTGTTCGATTCTTTCCACGTACAGTGGCAATTTCTTCTGGGGCTCGCTCTTCATCCTGCTGGCCCTCGTGGCCGACGGCATGGACGGCCGCACGGCGCGTTTCTTCGGCGTGGCCAGCGAGATGGGCAAGGAGATGGATTCCCTTTGCGATCTCGGCTCCTTCGGCGTGGCGCCGGCCTTCCTCGCCTGGGCCTTCGTGCTGCACAACCACGGCCCGCTCGGCGTGGCCGTCGTCATCTTCTTTGCCATCTGCGGCATGTGGCGCCTCGCGCGCTTCAACGTCAACGCCTCGGTCGTGCACGGCTACTTCATGGGCCTGGCCATCCCGGCAGGCGGCAACATCGTCGCGATGACGACGCTGCTCTTCTACGAGCTCGGCGTCGACCCCATGACGTTCGGCATCGCGTACCCCCTCGTCATGGCTTTTGTCGGCTGGCTCATGGTCAGCCATGTCCATTATCCGAACTTCAAGGGTGATGGGGCGGAGCCTGTCTACCTGCTCTCGAAAGTCATCGCTGTCATCCTGTTCCTCGCCATCCTCTGGCTCGGCCATGCGGCACTCCTGGCGGCTCTTGCGGTTGCCGTATTCTGCACGTATGCGGTACTGGGCATCGTCAATTCTCTGCTGGCAAGTTTTGCAAAGAAAGGCTGATTGTTTTTGTTCACACATCCTTTTGACATCATCATGGTGCCAATGCAGATCCTGATTTTCCTCTTTACGCTCTACTTCTTCCTGATCGGCTTTTGCGGCATGTGGCGCCGCAAGGAGGTAAAGATCAAGACCCCGCGCAAGACGTTCGCGCTTGTCGTCGCGGCGCACAACGAGCATGCCGTCATCGGCCAGCTCGTCGAGAACCTCAAGCAGCTCAACTATCCCAAGGACATGTACGACATCTACGTCATTGCGGACAACTGCTCGGACAACACGGCGGAGATCGCCGAAAAGGCCGGCGCGCTCGTGCACGTGCGCACGCATCCGACGAAGAAGAGCAAGGGCTACGCCCTGCAGTGGATGTTTGACCGCCTGTTCAAGATGGACAAGCAGTACGATGCCGTCTGCGTCTTCGATGCCGACAACCTCGTGCATCCGCAGTTCCTCATGGAGATGAACAACCGCCTCTGCAAGGGCGACAAGGTCATCCAGGGCTACATGGATGCGAAGAACCCGTACGATACCTGGGTGTCGGGCACGTTCGCCATCGCGTTCTGGGTCATCTGCTACATCTCGCATCTCGCGAAGTCGAACATCGGCCTTTCGGCCTGCCTCGGCGGCACGGGCATGTGCTTTGACTCCGAGATCCTCAAGAAGCACGGCTGGCAGGCAACCTGCCTGACGGAGGATATGGAGTTCACGATGAAGTGCATGGCTGAAGGCATCAAGACGAGCTGGGCGCATGACGCCATCATCTACGATGAAAAGCCGCTGACGTTCAAGCAGTCGTGGAACCAGCGCCGCCGCTGGGCGCAGGGCCAGTTCGACGTCGGCAACCGCTTCATCCCGAAAATGCTCAAGGCCGGCTGGAAGCACAAGGACATCCGCATGTGGGATGAATGCATCTACCTCATGCAGCCGCACTTCCTGATGATCTCGACCATCTTCATCGTCATCAGCTACATCCAGCTCGCGTTCCCGCCGTTCTACACGAATATCTACAATTTCATGCCGTCGCAGCTCATGACGGCCATCATGCTCGGCCAGTATATCCTGCCGATGATCATCCTCATCAAGATTCGCGCCAAGTGGAAGTCCTGGCTCTACATGCTCCTGTATCCGGTCTTCATCTATTCGTGGATTCCGATCATCTTCCTCGGCTTCATCCACCGCAATGAACACGAGTGGAGCCATACGCAGCACACGCGCGCCATGAGCATGAACGATATCGTGGGCAACGTCAAGAACACGAAGTCCATCGACAAACAAGAATAAACGCAGCATTGCGTGAAACCTCCCTTGCTTTGCATGAGGGAGGTTTCTTTGCAATCGTTTTCAGGAGGAATTTTCATGTATACCTTAAAAGTAGAGGGAGCCTTTGAGGCTGCCCACCGCGTCGTCAATTACCCGGGCAAATGTGACCGCCTGCATGGCCATAACTGGCTCGTTGAGGCCGAGGTGCGCGGCACTGAGCTCGACGAACTCGGCATGCTTGTTGATTTCAAGCTCGTCAAGCAGGCGCTCAAGTCGGTCCTCGACCGCTTTGACCACCGCTTCTTAAACGAGCTCGAGCCGTTCTCCTCGGGGCTCAACCCGACGGCGGAGAATCTCGCGCGCATCATCTTCGAAGAACTCGAGCCGCATGAGGCCTTCGTGCGCGACAGCCATCTGTATGCCATCACCGTCTATGAGACGCCGAAATCCAGCGTGACGTATACGAAGGAGTAAGCGATGCAGGAAAATCTCATTGAAATCTTCTCGTCCATCCAGGGCGAGGGCAAGTACGTGGGCTGCCGGCAGGTCTTCGTGCGCTTCGAGGGCTGCAATCTCGACTGCCGCTACTGCGATACGGAGAATGCGCCGGGCAGCCATCCCGTCTGCGAGGTCGAGACGAGTGCCGGCTCGCGCCAGTTCGAGCATGTAAAGAATCCGCTGACGGTCCGCGAGGCCGCCGATGCAATCCGCCGCCTGCTCGAGGCCGTGCCGCATCAGGCCGTGAGCTTCACGGGCGGCGAGCCGCTCCTGCACGGCCCCTTCATCCGCGCGCTCGCGGAGCATCTCGATGCGCCGGTCTTCCTCGAGACGAACGGCACGCTCTACAGGCAGCTCGAGGAAATCCTCGATATCGTCGACATCATCAGCATGGACATCAAGCTGCCGAGCATCGTGCGCGAGCCGCAGTGGGAGGCACACAAGGCATTCATCCGCCTCGCGCGCGAGAAGGACCTCTACATCAAGCTCGTCGTCTCCGCCGAGACGAGCGACGCGGAATTCCACACGGCCGTCGGCATCGTGGCGGAGCTTGCGCCGGAGGTGCCGTTCATCATCCAGCCGGTCACGCCGTACGGCGGCTGCGAGGCGGCTGCCCCCGGGAAGATCCTCACGTATCAGGCATATGCACTCCAGTATCTCAGGGATGTCCGCGTCATTCCGCAGACGCACAAGATGATCGGCCAGCTCTGAGCCTGAGACAGCCGTGTTGTTTTTGTTTTATTTTATTGAGGGGAAAGAATCGTCATGAAACTTTTGGAAGAGAGAATCAAGCGGGACGGCATCGTGCTGCCGGGCAATGTGCTCAAGGTGGACTCGTTCCTCAATCACCAGATCGACCCGGAATTGTCGCAGGCCATGGGCAGAGAATTTGCGCGCCTGTTTGCAGACGCCCATATCGACCGCGTGCTGACCATCGAGGCGTCGGGCATCGCCATCGGCGTGATGACGGCGCTCGAGATGCACGTGCCGCTCGTCTTTGCGCGCAAGAAGAAATCGGCGCTCATCAATGAGCCCATCTACACGCATCAGGTCTATTCCTACACGAAAAAGGAATACTCGGACGTCCTCGTCTTGCAGAAGTTCCTGCCGGCTGGCGAGAACATCCTGATCATCGACGACTTCCTCGCCAACGGCGAGGCGGCGCTCGGCCTCGCGAAGCTCGTCGAGGAAGCGGGCTCGAAGGTCGCGGGCATCGGCATCGCCATCGAGAAGGCGTTCCAGCCGGGCCATCAGCGCCTGCTCGATAAAGGCTACCACCTCGAAGCGCTCGCGAGCATCGCGTCGCTTGACGATGGCCAGGTCCGTTTCGTCGCGGAAGACTGAGGGGGAAAACATCGTGAATACTGCTGCTGCCGTCCATCCCGTCGATCAGAAACTGCCGTGGGGCAGGACGCTCGTCTACGCCTTCCAGCATGTCCTGGCGATGTACGCCGGTGCCGTGGCCGTGCCGCTCGTGCTCGCCGGGGCCGTCCATCTGACGACGGAAGAACTCATCTATCTCATCAATGCCGATCTCTTCACCTGCGGCATCGCGACCATCGTACAGGCGCTGAGCATCCGCAACTTCATCGGCTCCAAGCTGCCGATCGTGCAGGGCTGTACGTTCACGGCCGTCACGCCGATGATCATCATCGCCAATACGCACGGCGGCGGGGCGGCAGGCCTGCAGGTCGTCTACGGTGCAGCGATTTTTGCCGGCGTGGCCTGCTTCGTCATCAGCAATTTCTTCAGCAAGATGCTGCGCTTCTTCCCGCCGGTCGTCACGGGCTCCGTCATCACGGTCATCGGCCTTTCGCTGATGCCGGTCGCCGTCAACTGGATTGCCGGTGCGAATCCTTCAGCACCTGACTACTGCGACCCGGAGCACATCCTCATGGCAGCCGTCGTGCTCGCCATCATCCTCGTCATCTACCGCGTCTGCCGCGGCTTCCTGCGTCAGATTTCCGTGCTTTTAGGCCTTGTCATCGGCACAATCCTCGCCGATGCGCTCGGCATGGCGGATTTTCACGCCGTAGGGGAGGCGGCAATGCTCGGCATCACGACGCCGTTTGCCTTCGGCTATCCGGTATTTGAACCGGTTTCATGCCTCGCGATGACGCTCGTCATGCTCGTGACGATGGCTTCTCGACGGCGCTCGGCGGCATCTTCAACACGTTCCCGTACACGGCCTTCGCGCAGAACATCGGCCTCATCGGCATGACGGGCGTGCGCAGCCGCTACATCGTCGCCGTCTGCGGCGTCATGCTCATGATCCTCGGGCTCTTCCCGAAGATGGCGGCCGTCGTCGCGAGCGTGCCGACGATGGTACTGGGCGGCGCGGGCCTCGCGATGTTCGGCATGGTGGCCGCCAGCGGCTTCCAGGCCCTCTCGAAGGCCGAGCTCCACAAGAAGGGCAACATCATGGTCGTCGCCATCAGCGTGGCCGTCGCGCTGATTCCCATCGGCGTGCCGACGTTCTACAGCAAGTTCCCGACCTGGGTACAGATCATCTGCAACAGCGGCATCACGATTGGCAGCATCACGGCTATCCTCCTGAACCTCCTGCTGCGCGATGCCCTGGAGCCCGACGAGGAGAAACTGTCCTTCCGGAAGTCAGATGAAGAATAAAACCGCATAGCAAACGCCTCGCCCGCGAAGGGAGAATTCTTCGCGGGCGGGGCGTTTTACTTGTTATACGGCTGCGGCAGTCTCACGCGGCGGGCTCAGTCGCCGGCGCCCTGCTCAATCTGGCGGATCTCGTCCTTGGAGGCCTGGTCGAGGGCGGCTTCCTGGAAGGCGCGGTTGTGCGGGAGGTCAAGGACGAAGCGGTCCGTCTTGTTGATGATGGCGCGGCCGCTGACGAGGTGCAGGTCGAAGACGTGGCCGCCGACCTTGCGCGCGTCATCAATGAAGTGGA
Source organism: Mitsuokella sp. AF21-1AC (assembly GCF_003458855.1). Classification (NCBI taxonomy): domain Bacteria; kingdom Bacillati; phylum Bacillota; class Negativicutes; order Selenomonadales; family Selenomonadaceae; genus Mitsuokella; species Mitsuokella sp. AF21-1AC. Next base: position 44,944 of record NZ_QRVW01000003.1, on the reverse strand, counting down.
AGTGCCAGCCCGGCGTGTTGACGCCGTCGAGGTACTTCGGGAAGTAGAAGCAGACCAGCGTGCCGTGGATGGAGTTGAAGCGGAAGCGGTCCTCATCCGTCTGCAGGACCTCGGCGAACGGCTTGAACGGCTCCTGCTGGCGGAGCTCCGTGCGGGCAGCGACGAAGTGGAAGTAGCCGTCGACGCGCATGACGTACATGTTGTTGGGGCCGCGGTTCTCGAGGTATTCGTCGAGTGCGTGGCGCAGGGCGTCGATGCTCGTCAGCGCATCGAACCGGAGGGAGTCGTTCGTCTCCTCGTCGAGGAAGGCGACGCTGGCGAACGGCGTCGTGTCGTGGGGGCGGGCCTCGATGGCCTTGCCGCCCTTGACGATGCGGTAGCAGTGGCCATCGATGACGACGAGCTCGCCGTCAACGGCATCGAAGGTGCCGAGGCCCGTGTTGCCGTGCGTGAGCAGGTCCTGGACTTCGAGGCAGCCGTAGAAATTGCCCATGACGAGGGCCTGCAGGGTGGAAATCTGGTAGACAGGATCCCGCTGGTCGGAAGGGACGAGGGCAGAAGATGATTCGGGTTTCATGAGATCCTCCTTGTAGTATGATAGAGGTAAACGATTGTTTATTCATTAAAGACAATAGCTTGAAGTTATTTCTTTTATATGTAATAATCCCTCTCAATATAAGGGAATATCCGGAAATTGTCAAATAAAATCTGCATATAAAAATATAATGGCCTCCTAAAATGGATAAATGTCCATATAAAATATCCGGGCCGGCCGGTGACTTTTCCGCAGAAGACCGGGCGGCCCACTGGACGGCAAAGAATTTTTTGCGTATAATGAATAATAGACTACGTCGTATCAAACGGGGGACTGCCCCGCTGCGAATAGAGGAGGATTTTTTAAATGAAGAGCACGAAACCGATTTATGTCACTGGCCATCGGAACCCGGATACGGATTCCATCTGCTCGGCGATCGGCTACGCCCATCTGAAACAGGCTCTGGGCGAGAATGCAGTACCGGCACGCGCCGGCAAGATCAACGCGGAGACGAAGTACGCGCTGGAGCACTTCAAGGTGGAACAGCCGCTGCTTTTGACGGATCTCTACCCGCGCGTCAAGGACATCACGCTCGACTGCAAGATTGTCGTCCGCCAGCACGATACGCTGCGCCGCCTCGGCGAAGTCATGCGCGAGCATGACCTCAAGTCCGTGCCGGTCACGGACAGCAAGGGCGTGCTCGTCGGCATCGTGACGGTTTCTGACCTCGCAAAACGCTACTTCCAGGAACTCAGCATGCAGCACCTCTCCGAGATGCGCGTGCGCTATCGCGACGTCATCGCCGCGACGGACAGCGAGGTCCTCGTCTCGGGCAATGAGAGCGATTTCATCACGGGCAGCGTCCGCATCGCCGCCGGCTCCATCAAGATGATCCAGGAAGTCATCGAGGAGAACGACATCGTCCTCGTCGGCGACCGCCACGATGAGACGCTCATCGATATTGTCAACCAGGGCATTTCCTGCCTGATCGTCACGGGCAGCGGCCGCGTCTCGGCCGATGTCATCGAGGCAGCAGAGGCAAAGCACATGTTCGTGCTCTCGACGCCGTACGACACCTACACGGTCGCACGCCTCATCAACCAGTGCGTGCCGATCCGCCGCATCATGCATCCGGATCCGGTCTGCTTCAAGCCGCTTGACCTCCTCTCCGACATCAAGGGCACGATGGAAGAGACGAACTACCGCAATTATCCGGTCATGGAGAACGGCCGCCTCGTCGGCCTCGTGAGCCGCGACCAGCTCATGCTGCCGGAGCGCGACCGCGTGATCCTCGTTGACCACAACGAGCGCGGCCAGGCCGTAGAGGGCATCGAGGAAGCCAAGATCGTCGAGATCATCGACCATCATCGCCTCGGCGGCGTCCAGACGGGCGAGCCGATCTTCACGCGCGTCGAGCCGGTCGGCTGCACGGCCACGATCGTCTCGAACATGCACTGGGAGCACGATGTGGAGATTCCGCCTTCCATCGCCGGCCTGCTGCTCTCCGCCATCCTCTCCGATACGGTCCTCTTCAAGAGCCCGACGTGCACGCCGCGTGACAAGAAGACGGCCGAGCGCCTCGCTGAGATCGCCGGCGTCGACATCAACGAGTACGGCATGGCCATGCTCAAGGCTGGTTCCGGCATCGGCGACATGACGCCGGCTGAGATCGCCAAGAATGACCTCAAGGAATTCCAGATCGGCGACTACCGCATCATCGTCAGCCAGATCTCCGTCATGGACCCGAAGGAGGTCATGGACCTCGAGCCGCAGCTCATCGAAGCCATGAAGAACATCTGCGAGAAGGAAGGCTTCGACATGAGCCTCGTCATGGTCACGGATATTCTGCAGGAAGCCACGTACCTCTTGTTCGCCGGTTCGCCGCGCACGCTCATCGGCGAGGCCTTCAAGAAGGATGCCAGCGGCACGCACATCTACCTGCCGGGCGTCATGAGCCGCAAGAAGCAGATCATCCCGCCGCTTTCCGAGGCCGTCAAGCGCATCGCCAAGAAGTAAGGCGCAGACCCTGCAATTTCATGCACGACATCAAGCCTTCCCCTGCCTTATCGGGGGAAGGCTTTCCTGTCGCGTACATCGTTTTCAGCATCAAGAGAAACTTAGGAGGAAATTTTGGATATTTTCAGCGGACTGAATCCAGCACAGAAGAAGGCAGTGGAGCACACCGACGGGCCTCTGCTCATCATGGCCGGCGCCGGCTCGGGCAAGACGAAGGTCCTGACCTGCAAGATCGCGAATCTCCTTGCCCAGGGCGTTGCGCCCTACAGCATCCTGGCCATCACCTTCACGAACAAGGCGGCCACAGAGATGCGCGAGCGCGTCGACCGCATGATCGGGGAGAAGGCCAAGGATGTCTGGCTCAGCACGTTCCACTCATTCTGCGCCCGCTTCCTGCGCCGTGAGATCGAGGCGACGGACATCTACAAGCGCAACTTTGTCATCTACGATTCGTCGGACAGCCAGACGGTCATCAAGGAGTGCCTCAAGGAACTCAATCTCGACGACAAGCAGTACACACCTGCAAGCGTCCAGAACGCGATCTCGAATGCCAAGAACCAGCTCATGGGCCCGAAGGCCATGGAGCGCGACGCCGACACGTTCTTCCAGAAGAAGGTCGCGGAGGTCTACCGTCTCTATGCACAGAAGCTGCGCCTCAACAACGCGCTGGATTTTGACGATCTTCTGATGATTTCGGTGCTGCTGCTCGAGGAGAACGAGGACATCCGCACGAAGTACCAGGGACGCTTCCGCTACATCCTCGTTGACGAGTACCAGGATACGAACGGCGCGCAGTATCAGCTCACGAAGATCCTCGCGGCGCGCCACCACAACCTCTGCGTCGTCGGCGATGCCGACCAGTCCATCTACGGCTGGCGCGGCGCCGACATCCGCAACATCATGGATTTCGAGCAGGATTATCCCGAGGCGAAGGTCATCAAGCTCGAGCAGAATTACCGCTCGACGAAGAACATCCTCGCCGCGGCCAATGCCGTCATCGAGCACAACGTCAACCGCAAGCCCAAGAAGCTCTGGACGGAGAATCCGACGGGCGAGAAGCTGACCTCGTATCAGGCCATGGACGAGCGCGACGAGGCGCAGTTCATCGTGACGACCATCCAGAAGCAGAAGACGATCTTCAATGCCTCGTACGGCGACATGGCCATCCTCTACCGCACGAACGCCCAGTCGCGCGTGCTCGAGGAGACGTTCATGCGCACGGGCATCCCCTACACGATGGTCGGCGGCCTCAAGTTCTACGACCGCAAGGAAATCAAGGACATCCTCGCGTACCTGCGCATCATCTACAATCCGCTCGATACCGTGAGCCTCATGCGCGTCATCAACGTGCCGAAGCGCGGCCTCGGCGCGACGACGCTCGGCAAGCTCAACGCCTATGCCGAGGAACACGAGCTCACGCTCTTCGACGTCATCTCGAATCCCGATGCCCTCGACGAGATCCCGGGCATCACGGCCCGCGTCAAGAAACCGCTCGAGCTCTTCACGACCTTCCTGTTCAACTTCATGAGCACGCATATGAATATGCACCTCGATGACCTCATCGACCGCATCCTCAAGGAATCGGGCTACCTGCGCGAGCTCGAGAGCGAGAGAAAGCCCGAAAATGAGTCGCGCATCGAAAACATCAAGGAATTCATCGGCGTCGCGCGTGACTTCGAGAAGTCGGAGGAGAACCCGAACCTCGAGACCTTCCTCTCGCAGCTCTCGCTCGTCTCCGATATCGACAATGCCGACATCGAGGACGACCGCGTGACGCTCATGACGCTGCATTCGGCCAAGGGCCTCGAATTCCCGATCGTCTTCATGGTCGGCATGGAGGAGGGACTCTTCCCGCACGCGCGCACGCTCATGAATCCCGAAGAAATCGAGGAGGAGCGCCGCACCTGCTACGTCGGCATCACGCGCGCCCAGCGCAAGCTCTACCTGACGAATGCCCGCCAGCGCACGATCTACGGCCGCACGAACTCGTATCCGCCCTCGCGCTTCCTCGAGGAGATTCCGGACGAATACGTGGAGCGCCTCGTGCCGCGCGCCAACGCCTACGGCTTTGCCAATGCCAATCATTACGGCGCCCAGCAGCGCTCAGGCTTCATGAGTTTCCGCCCGAGTGCCAGCCAGATGGGGCCGGGCACGCACTTTGCGGGCAAGCCGCAGTCGGCGCTCGAGGCGCTCGAGGCCCTGCAGAAGCGCCAGAATCCCGTACAGCCGGCAGCCGGCGTCATCCGTCCGGACACGAGCATCCGCTGGAAGGTCGGCGACAAGGCCCGCCACGGCAAATGGGGCGTCGGCACCGTCGTCTCGGTCAAGGGCAGCGGCGAGGAAGTCGAGCTCAAGATCGCGTTCCCGGGGCAGGGCGTCAAGGGCCTCATGCAGAAATACGCGCCAATCGAGAAGGCCTGACAGCAGGCCGTCGTGTGATGTTATGGCAAAGGGGGATTTTTGATGGCAGGAAAGACAGAAGATGCCGAGCGTCTGCGCGCGCTGCGTGCGCCTGACTTCCAGGACCTTGAGGCGAAGGAGGACATCCGGGAAGTCAAGCGCGGGCTCACGTTTTTGCGCAAGGTCATCCGTTACCACAACAACCGCTATTATAATGAGGACAATCCGGAGATTTCGGACTACGAATACGACCAGCTGATGCTGCGCTTAAAGGCCGTCGAGGCGAAATATCCGGAGCTCATCACGAAGAATTCGCCGACGCAGATGGTCGGCGGGCAGGCCCGGCGCACGGCCGGCGTGCTCGTCCGGCACGATGTGCCGATGCTCTCGCTGCAGGATGTCTTCTCGAAAGAGGAAATCTTCGACTTCGTCGCGAGCATGCAGCAGGAGCTCGACGCGCCGGAATTCGTCGTCGAGGAGAAGATCGACGGTCTCTCCATGGCCCTGCGCTATGAGAACGGCGAGCTCGTGCGCGCCATCACGCGCGGCGATGGCATCGTGGAGGGCGAGGACGTCACGGAAAATGCCCGCGTCATCAAGGATGTGCGTCAGCACCTCCGGGACAGGCTGCCGTACTTCGAGATTCGCGGTGAGGTCTACATGGAGAAGGAGGCCTTCGAGGCCGTCAACGCGCGCCAGGAGCTCCTGGGGCTCAAGCCCTTCGCGAACCCGCGCAACTGCGCGGCCGGCACGCTGCGGCAGCTTGACAGCCGCATCACGAAGGAGCGCCATCTCTCGCTCTTCATCTTCAACCTGCAGACGGCCCGCGGGCGCGACTTCCAGACGCATACCGAGGCGTATGACTTCATGAAGGCGCAGGGCATCAAGGTCATCCACAATTACAAGGTCTGCCGCACGGCGGAAGAAGTCTGGCAGGCCATCACGGCCATCGGCGAGAGCCGCGGCAGCCTCGCCTACGACATCGACGGCGCCGTCGTCAAGCTCAACCGCTTCGCCGACCGCGAGAAACTCGGTGCGACGGCCAAGGTGCCGCGCTGGGCCATCGCCTACAAGTACCCGCCGGAGGAAAAGGAAACCGTCATCCGCAACATAGAGCTCTCGGTCGGCCGCACGGGCCGCATCACGCCGACGGCCGTCTTCGACCCGATCCGGCTCTGCGGCACGACGGTCGAGCGGGCGACGCTGCACAACCAGGACTTCATCGACGGGCTCGACGTGCGCCTCGGCGACACCGTGCGCGTCTACAAGTCGGGCGAGATCATCCCGAAGATCAAGGAAGTCGTTAAAGAGAAGCGCCCCGCCGGCACCGAGCCCTTCGTCATCGGCGATACCTGTCCCGTCTGCGGGGCGCCAGCCGTGCGCGAGCCCGACACGTCGGACATCAAGTGCCAGAATCCGAACTGCCCGGCCCAGCTCGAGAGCCACATCCTCAATTTCGTCGGCCGCACAGCCATGGACATCAAGGGCCTTGGCGAGGCCGCCATCCACGCGCTCATCGAGGAAGGCTACATCAGGAACATCGCCGACCTCTACACGCTGCAGGAGAAGCGCGAAGAACTCATCGAGAAGGGCATCATCGGCAAGCAGAAGAACACCGACAAGGTCTTCGCGGCCATCGAGGCGAGCAAGCAAAATGAGCCGCAGCGCCTGCTGACGGGCCTCGGCATCCCGGGCATCGGCCGCACGGCCGCCCGCGAGCTCATGCAGCACTTCGGCTCCATCGACGCGCTGGCCGCGGCCTCCGAGGAGGAGATCCTCACGGTGCGCGATATGGGCGAGATCAGCGCGAGGGCCATCGCAAGCTATTTCAAGGACCCCGAGGACCAGAAGATCCTCGCCGCCTTCCGCGCTGCCGGCGTCAACTTCACGCAGCGGCAGACAGGTCCCGTCGATGAGCGCCTCGCGGGCAAGACGTTCGTCATCACGGGCACGCTGCCAAGTCTCAGCCGCAAGGATGCCGCCGCGCTCATCGAGAGCCATGGCGGCCGCGTCACGGGCTCCGTCTCGAAGAAGACGGATTACCTCGTGGCCGGCGAAGCCGCCGGCAGCAAGCTCCAGAAGGCACAGGACCTCGGCATCGCCATCCTCGACGAAGCGGGGCTCCAGTCCCTGTGCAGGGAACATCCTTCAGACTGATGACAGGAATTTGAACAGCAGGTATATTCGTGCATTCTGTGCGGACGTGCCTGCTGCTTGTGGTATAATGATGGAAAAGGCCGTAACGGAAGGAGAAGGTGAGGAATATGAAGCAGCAGAAGAAACAGAGAAGAACGGTCATGCGCGGCTGGCGCATCCTGGCGACGGCCATGGCCCTGGAGGCCGGCATGATGTTCGGGGGAGGCGTCATGCCCGCTGCGGCCGCTGAAGCTGAAATCGCGCAGGACACGCAGGCCGCTGAACGGGGGACGGGCTCCCTGCACGGCTACGTCTACACGCACGGCTCGGAGCGCGGCATGAAGATCGCTTCGGCGCCAGATGCCTCGGCAGGCGGCGTGAGCTGGGACCTTGCGGCGCCTAAGCACAAATTCCACGACAAGCCGGCTGACATCTGGCTGATCGATGAAGGCTATGCCCTCGAGAACCTCGGCGACAAGGCGGCGGAGGAATGGTACCGCACGGGCAAGCCTCCTGAGGGGGCGCCCATCTACCATGTGCAGACTGACAAGGAGGGCAAATACGCCTTCCGCGATCTGCCGGCGGGCATGTACTTTCTCATCGTCATCGACAGCTACGGGCGCGACGCCGCGCAGAACCTCACGGAACTCGACGCCAAGAAGCAGCTTTTCGCACGGCTGCCGAACGTCGAGGAATTTGAGATGTTCATCATCGGCTCGCGCAGCTGCCTCGTGCAGAAGGCTCGCATCAGGGCCAGTGAGGATACGGAAATCAAGCCGGGCGTCATCTGAGTATCATGGACATGACAAAAAAGAATCGCTGCGCAGAAGGATAAGTATATCTGTTTGTCGTATATTATGTAGCAATAAGTTCAACAATATGCATCGAGCAGCGTGCACGACAGCCGCAAGATACAGATGAGCAGCAGTAGATCTGGTTATGACGGCGGCGGCCGCTCCGGCAGGGGATGCATCGCCCGTCTGGCAAGCAAAAAATGGGGGAGTATGTATGAGGAATGATGATTCCTGCCTGGCGGCTGTGCCCGGCGCGTTTTGCCTGATCCGGGCGGATGAATCCGAGCACATCGCCTGGTTCAATGATCTGATGCTCTCCCTCTACCAGTGTGAGACGGCGGAAGAATTCCGGCAGCTCACGGGCGGTCTTTTCCGCGGCATGGTGCTGGCGGAAGGCTACAAATCTCTCGCGGAACAGATGGCGGGCTGGCAGCAGGCGGATTCTCCCGTGCGCTACCTTGACTTTGAAATCTGCACGGCGGCCTCGCACATCCGCCGCGTCGATGCCTACGTTCGCCACATCGAGCGGGAAGGGCTGCCCTTCTGGTCGCTCTGCCTCATCGACGCCGGCAGCCGTCAGATTGGCATCAAGTCTGACGAGGCGGAGGGCCTCATGAAGCGCAAAGCCTTCTACCAGGCTGCCTTGCAGCAGTCGGAGAAGGACCGGGCGGAGGGCTGCTTCGGCATCCATTGCCCCATCTACTTCAACATCACGAATTTCAAGCTCTACAATTCCATGCATGGCTACCAGGCGGGCGACGAAGTGCTGCGCCGCATGGCCAAGGTGCTCAGCCAGTCCCTGCCGGGCGCGCTGATCGCACACCTCGCCGCGGACAGCTTCATCGCCCTGGCCCCTGCTGAACGGCTGACGGAGCGCGTCGAGCAGATCTGCCGGAAGATGAACCGCCTGCTCGATTCCCCGGGGATTGAGGTCAAGTGTGGTCTGCGCTTTTACCGGCGGCAGAACAAATCGCCCGTGATCTCGGCTTTCGACGAGGCGAAGCTGGCCTGCGATGCGGCCAAGAAGGATGCGGGGCGCAGCTGGCTCGTCTACCGCGAGGAAATGGGCCGTCAGCTGCTGCTGAAGAATTACATCCTCACGCATTTTTCTGAGGCCTTGCGCAAGGGGCAGATCCAGATTTACCTGCAGCCCTGCATGCGGGTGCTGACGGGAAAGCTCTGCCACGTCGAGGCCCTGATGCGCTGGGATGATCCGCAGCACGGGCTGCTCTCGCCGGGCGACATCATCCCCGTGCTGGAGGAATCGGGCCTCATCCACGAGCTCGACGCCTTCATGATCGAGAATGCCGTGAAGCTTCTGCACTACCAGCAGGAGAACGACCTGCCGATGCTGCCGATTTCCGTCAACCTGTCCTCGCTGGACTTCTTTGAGATGGGTCCGTTCACCATCGTCGAAGCTGCGACGGAGCGGTACGGCATCTCGCATGAATACCTGCACTTCGAGCTGACGGAGACGGCCGTCGTGCGCGATAAGGGCGTACTCCTCCGGGCCATCCAGAAATTCCACCGCGCGGGCTACCACGTCTGGCTCGACGATTTCGGCAGCGGCTATTCATCGCTGAATGTGCTCAAGGATTATCCGTTCGACATGCTCAAGATCGATATGGTGTTTCTCAAGCGATTCAGCCAGAAAAGCCAGGACATCATCGAATCCATCGTGCGCATGGCCAAGAAAATCGGCATCCACACGCTCGCGGAGGGTGTCGAGACGGAAGAACAGCTGCGCTTCCTGCGCGCCATCGGCTGCGAGCGCATCCAGGGCTATCATTACGGCAAGCCCATGACGCCGGAGACACTGCATGAACGCTGCGAGAAGGGGCAGTACGTGCTCGAGACGCGCGCCGAGGCACGGCTCTACAACGAGATTGGCCTCGCGGACATCCCCGCGCATGTGGCCGTCGCCCTCTTCGTCTTTGATGGTGAGAACCCGTCGATGCTCGCGGGCAATGAGTGGTTCTGGAATCATTCCCGGGAGTATGGCGTGCGCGATCTCCGCCAGATGAATCAGGCGCTTCACACCGCGAATCATCCACTCCGCGTGCGCTTCCTGCAGCACCGGCGGAAGGTGGAGCTTTTGGGCCGGCCGCAGACGATGACGTTTGCGGAGCATGAACGGTATTTCCGCGTCACGCTCTCCAGGCTGGCGGCTGACCATCACCTGGCCATCTATCAGGCGCAGTTCCACAATGTCAATATGGAACGCCAGTACGATGCCAAGGTGCGGCGCTTCGACACGATCATGCACAATCTCTGTCTGATGTATCAGAATGTCTTTTTCCTGAATCTGCAGCAGGATACGTGTGAGTCGCTCGTGGGCACGCACAGCTGGCTGGCACCGGATCGGGACATCCATGCGGGCATCCATGACTTCCTGACGGCCTATGCCCGCCGGATGGTCTATCCGACGGACCGGAGCCGCTTCCTGGCGTATGCCAGCGTCAAGTCATTCCGTCAGGCGTTGCTTGCGGAAGGCAGGATGTCCAAGAGCAGCTGCTTCCGCATCCGCCGGCAGGATGGCAATTACGACTGGATGCGCTTCGATGCCGTGCGGATCTACATCAGCGAGCAGAGCATCCTGCTCTGCGTCCAGCCCATGATCCTCGAGCAGATGCCAGGTGCGTTGGACTGCCTGAAGCGGATTGCGGATTCTTACGGTTTGTTTGCCGATGCGAAGCTTTCAGAAGGGTGGCGGCGCGATGCCATGCTCTGGCGCAGCTACAGTGTGCAGGACAAGGCCTGTGTGTTCTGGAAGGATTGCGGGCGTCGCTTCCTCGGGGCCAATGCGGCATTCCTGGATTTCTTCGGCTTCAAGGATGTGAGCGAGATCGTCGGCAGGACGGATCACGAGCTCGGTCTGCACATACTCGACAGCGCGTTCGGCCTGTCGGAGAAACAGGTCATCGGGGAGGGGAGGCCACAGTACCGCCAGCTCGGGGAATGCCTCGCGAAGGGCGTCCCGCATGTCATCCGCTCGGACCGGTATCCCTTTTATGAAAAGGGGAAGATATCCGGGCTGATCGGCCGTTTCCAGGAACTTGACGAGTCATTCGATGATTATCGGGAGGCGATACGCGACCAGGAGACGGGCTTCGTCAATTACCGCGGCATGCTCATGGCGGGCATCGAGTTCATCGACAATTACCTGCAGCACGGCGAGGATTTTACGGCTGTCTATTTCTGCGTGCCGGCCATCGACGCGGCCGTGCGCATGTACGGGCAGGCATTCCGCCGGGAGCTTCTGCAGCGCCTCGCCGCAGAGTTCCGTCAGGCCATCGTGCCGGGCAGCGTCGTCGCGCACATCGGCTCGGGACGCTTCCTGTGCTTCCATAAGCTCATTCACGAGCAGAGGCTGCGCGATCGCATGCTCCGGCTCACGAATGCCGTTCACAATATCCGCAATGTCAACGGTTGCCCGTGCACCTTCTACCTGCAGTATGCCGTGGGCTACGGCTCGGAAACGAAGAGCATCGAGGGCCTGCTGCAGCTCCTCGTGACGCGCGCGGAGGCCGCGCGCAAGGACCATCTCGGCGAATCCATCTACATCGGGGACCGCATCGCCTTTGACCGCGAGAAATTCGACCACATGGACGAACGCGTCTACATGTGCGACCCGGAGACGTACGACCTCGTCTACATCAATCAGGCCGTGGCCCGCGACTTCCATCTGCCCGAGGACTTCTCATGCGCGGGCAAGAAATGCTACGAAGTCATCGTGGGCGGCAGGGAGCCGTGCGAGTTCTGCACGAATCACCTGCTGCGCCGCGACAGCTTCTACACTTGGACATACCACAATACACTTTCGGGCATCGACTATCTGCTGCGCGATACGCTCGTGCCGTGGCGCGGCAAGAACTACCGCTTCTCGATGGCCATCAATCTCAACGAATACCTGGCGCGCGACATCGAGAGCAATGAGCTCCTCTACCGCGAGGCCTCGATCAATGATGCCCTGAGTATCGCACTGAGCGAGGAGGATCCCGACAAGGGCCTGCAGAAGATGCTCTGGAAGATCGGCTCGGAGCTCAACGCCGACCGCATCTCCATCTTCGAGCTCGAGGACGACACGGGCTTCGCCGACAATACGTACGAATGGTGCCGTGCCGGCGTCGAGCCGAAGAAGGTCATGATGCAGCACATCCCGCTCGTGCCGTGTTATCTTTACGATGGCTTCCGCGCGCAGCACATCGTGAAGATTCCCGACTACGAGAAATTCCTCGCGGAGAATTCAGGGGTCGAGCGCTATCTGCCCGATATCCGCCGCTTTATCGCCGTGCCGCTCAAGCTCTCGGACAAAATCATCGGCCATCTGCAGATCATTAATCCGAAGCAGGATCTCTTCCAGGTGTCGAGCTATCTCATGATGACGCTGAGCCGCTTCATCGCCATCATGATCCGCAACCGCGACGCCGTGCGCGAGCTCGAACACATGGGCTTGCGCGACCAGATGACGGGGCTCATGAACCGCCGCGGCCTCAACAACTACTTCAACGAATTGCCGAAGGGCATCTCGTGTGCCTTCATCTTCGGCGATGTCAACGGACTCAAGCGCATGAACGACGAACACGGCCACGAGGCGGGCGACCAGCTCATCAAGACGGTGGCCGGCATCATGCTCAAGGCGCAGCGGGAAGCAGGGGGCGGCCATGTCTTCCGCATGGGCGGCGACGAATTCCTCATGATCGTCGAAGATATCGATGAGATGCGCACGGCTTCGCTCGTTCAGACCATGCGCGAGTCATTTGCTGCGCATCATGTGAGCGTGGCGCTCGGGTCGCTCGTGCTCCTGACGCCCATTCTCGATATGGATGCGGTCATCACGAAGGTCGACCGCGAGATGTACAAGGACAAGGGGCACCGGTACCGGTAAACGGCCGGCCCTGCATAAATAAAATGAGCTCACCCCTGCTCGACAGGGATGAGCTCATTTTATGATATATCAGCTTCTGATATTATGCGCAAATCAGAGGGCACGCTGAACCTTGCCGGAACGCAGGCAGCGCGTGCAGACATTGATACGTTTTACCTCGCCGTCAACAACAGCGCGGACACGCTGGATGTTCGGTTTCCAGGCACGCTTCGTCTTGAGATGGGAATGGCTGACGTTGTTGCCAGACAGCTCACCTTTTGCACAAACTTCGCAAACACTTGCCATGTGTTACACCTCCTTATTTTCTTGCAGAGGCACGGGACCCCTGAACACAATATAAGTATTCTAGCATAATTTCAGGCAGGTTGCAAGTATTTTTCCTTGACACCCTGCCGAAATTTGCCGGTATGGCGCGAAGGCCTGGCATCACTCGGCGCAGGCCGCCTCGAGCTCGTCGAGGCACTGGCGGAATTTCTCGAACGTGATGGCAAAGGGCTCCGTGCTCGTCATGTCGACGCCCGCGCGGCGCAGGAGCTCGATGGAGTAGTCGCTGCCGCCGCTCGCGAGGTAGTCGAGGTAGGCCTTTCTCGCGGGCTCGCCTTTCGCGCGCAGATGGTGCGAGAGCGTCATGGCCGCGGCGTAGCCCGTCGCGTACTGGTAGACGTAGAACGGACGGTAGAAATGGGGGATGCGGCTCCACTCGGCCGCGAGCTCCGGGTCGAGTACGACGTCTTCGCCGTAATACGTGCGGTTGAGGTCCATCCAGATGCCCTCGAGCTTGTCGGCCGTCAGGATCTCGCCCTTCTCCACGGCTGCGTGCGTCAAAAGCTCGAACTCGGCGAAGAGCATCTGGCGGAAGACGGTCGTGCGGATCTGCTCGAGGTAGAGGTTGAGGAAGTAGAGGCGCTCGCGGCCCTCGGCGTGCTGCAGCATGTACTCGAGCAGCAGGTTCTCGTTCGTCGTCGAGGCGACCTCGGCGCAGAAGATCGTGTATTCGGAATTGACGAAATCCTGCTTTTTGCTGCTGTACCAGCTGTGCATCGAGTGGCCCATCTCATGCGCGAGCGTGCTCATGGCCTCATAGGTGTCGTTCCAGCTCATGAGCACGAACGGATGCACGCCGTAAACGCCCCAGGAGTACGCGCCGCTGCGCTTGCCCTGGTTCTCGCAGCGGTCGACCCAGCCCGCCTCGAGCCCGGCGAAAAGATCGTGCTCATACGTCTCGCCGAGCGGCGCGAGGGCTTCCTTCAATATGCCCTTGGCCTGTTCGTACGGGTACGCGGCGGCCGGCCTTTCGACGACCGGCACGTAGAGGTCGTACATGTGGACCTTGTCGAGCTTCAGCAGCTGCTGCTTGATTTTCATGTAGCGGTGGAGCTCGGGCAGGAAGTCGTGCGTCGCGCGGATGGCGGAGTCGTAGACGGAAAGCGGGATGTTGCTCGCGTCGAGCGCGGCTTCGCGCATCGTCTCATAGTGGCGCATCTCTGAAAGGAACTGACTGGCCTTGACCGACGAGCTGTAGAGCGAGGCGAACGTGTTGCGGAAGCTGCGGTACGTCCGGAAGAGCTTCTCGAACGCATCTCTGCGGACCGCGCGGTCCTTCGAGCGCAGGAATGAGGTGTAGCGGCTCTCGGAAAGCGGCGTGAGACTGCCGTCCTCGCCGAGTGTGTCCGGGAATTTGAGGTCGGCGTTGACCATGACGGTGTAGGTGTTGCGCGCCGTGCTGCGCAGTTCGCCCGTGCGCGCGAGGAAGGCCTCCTGCTCCGGGCTCAGGATATGCGCCTTCATGCGCAGGAGTTCCTGGAGCCGGAAGGCATACTTCTGGAGCCCCGGCAGGGCAGAGGGGAGGCTTTTGAGCACATCTTCGGGCAGGGCGAGCAGCTCGGGCTCGATGAAGGCCGTGGCGGCCGCGGCCTCGTCGAGCAGCGGCATGACGCTCGCGGCATCCGCCTGGTATTCCTGATTGGCCGTATCGGTATCGGCCATCATGCGCGCCCAGGCAAAGACGGCGGAGAGCGCGATCTCCATCTCATCCTCTTTCGTCAGGCAGTCGAGCAGGGCCTGGGGCTCATGGAGCCTGCCGGCAAAGGCGCGGATGGCGTCGAGCTGGCCGCGGATGCTGTCGCGGGCCTGTGCCCAGTCCTCTTTTGTCGCGTAAATATCGGAAAGCTGCCACTTCTCATCGGCCGGGCAGTCCTTGCGGGCGGGAATTGTCTGGTTGTTCATGCAATCCATCCTTTCTGCGGGGCGCATCTTTGCATCCCCGGCTTTCGTGATCGCGGCGCCAAAGCGCCACCACCATTATATCATATTCCAGGCAAAAGGCATGAACGCGGCCTCTTCCTGTTTCTTTCGACCGTATGTTTGTTTTTGAGATTGCTTTCTGATGGATTTTCTTCTATAATATAAAGTATGATAAAATATCGCAGAACGTGCGAATCGGATTGAACTGTCCGTGGCGGCGGCGTCAGACGCATGCACCGCAGACCATGGATAAATAGGAACGCGAGCAGGTGAACTCCATGAAAATCGATCGTATCAATCGTATTTATGAATTATTAGAACAAGTCCATCACATCTCCATCGATGAACTCTGTGACACCTTCAAGGTTTCCAAGAACACCATCCGTCGGGATATCGCAGAGCTTGACAAGAAGGGGCTCATCCAGAAAGTGTACGGCGGCATCCTGCTGGCCGAGGATGAAGGCGCGGCGGTGGAACCGCTGCTGTCGTCGAAGGGCCGGCATGCTGAGGCGCAGAAGACCATCGCGCGCCTGGCGGCTGAACGCGTGGAGGACGGCGACGTCATCTACATCGATTCGGGTGCGACGGCCATGCAGATGATCCCGTACTTGACGGAATGCCACCATCTGACCATTGTGACGGCCAGCCTGCATGTCATCAATGCGGCTTCGGCCTACCGGGACCTCAACGTCATCGCGACGGGTGGCTCCCTTTTCCTGCCGGCCAAGGCCTTCGTGGGGCCGCAGGTGCGCCGCTGCCTGTCCTGCTACAACATCACGAAGGTCTTCCTGACCAGCTCGGGGATATCCCTCGAGCATGGTGCGACGGATGATTCGCTGCTCGAGTGCGAGGTCAAGCGCTGCCTTATCGAGAAGCCATGCCGCCATTATCTCCTCATCGAGAGCTCGAAGTTCGACGTGGCCTCGCTGAAGGATTACTGTGCGCTCAAGGACCTCGACAGCGTCATCACGGACCGGCTGCCGTCTGAGAAGTACCAGTCGTACTTTGAGGAGCACGAGGTGGAACTCATCACGCCGAAGCCAGCAGCGGTCTCTGCGACGTGAATCGGATTGCGGGAAGACAAACAAATGACCTGCTGAAGCACAGCACATGCCTTGTGCCCCGGCAGGTCATTTTTGTGTTCTTTTGTCCCGGCAAATGTCAAGTCTGGAAATTTTTCGTCAGCGTGTTACACTAGAGGGAGTCTATTTGCACAGATCGTGAGGGATTGAGATGAAGGTAATCAATTTTTACGGCGGCGCGGCAATCGGCAAGAGCACGATCGCGGCCGATATGTATTCGAAACTCAAGCGCATGGGGTACCGCACGGAACTCGTCGGCGAATTTGCCAAGTGGCTCTGGTATCAGCAGGCGACGGATATCGTCGAGGACCAGCTCTACCTGTTTGCCGAGCAGGCGCACCGCACGCGCACGCTCGCGAAATACGGCGTGGATTTTGCCATCTGCGATTCGCCGCTGCCGCTCAACATCATCTACAACCGCGAGCCGTCGGAGGCGTTTGATACGCTCGTCATGCAGGAATTTGGCCGCTATGAGAATCTCAACTACCTGCTGCGCCGCAACGACGAGTTCCTGGCCGTCGACGGCCGCCCCGAGACGGATCTGCCGCAGGCAAAAGAAAAGGACCAGCAAATCCTGGACGTCCTTGAGAAATACGATGTGCCGTACCGCATCATCTCTCCCTGGGAGACGGACCGGGTCCTGCTGGACCTCAGGATCAAGCGCTGAGGCTTAGTACCATCTCGTCATCGGCAGCTCGTTGTTGTTGCCCTTCGTCATGAGCACCTGATGAATGTCGATGTAGCCGATGTAGAACGCCGCCGCGCAGCCGCAGAGGTAGAGGTCCCACATGCGCACGAACTCTTCGTTCTTCCAGCCCGCCACCGTGTCGTGGACCTTGAGGAAGTTGTGGTACCAGCACATGAGCGTCTTGTAGTAGTGGCGGCGCAGGCTCTCGACGTCGATGACGCGGAAGTCGGCGTCGTAGGCGTCGGCGATGAGTTCGCGCAACGACGGCAGCGTGCCGCCCGGGAAGATGTACTTGCGGATCCACGGCTCCGAGACGACCTCGTCGTGGCCCGTGATCGTGTGCAGCAGAAAGATGCCGCTGTCCTTCAGCAGGTGGTTGGCCGTCTCCATGTACGTCGCGTAATTCGAGCGGCCGACATGCTCCATCATGCCGACGCTGACGATGCGGTCGAATTTGAGGTCCTTGTCTTCAAGGTCGCGGTAATCGACGAGATCGATCGTCACCATGCCTTCGAGGCCCTCCGCCTTGATGCGCTCCTGGCTCTTCTTCCACTGCTCCTTGCTGAGCGTGCAGCCGTAGCCCTTGACGCCGTACTTCTTGGCGGCCTCGATGAGCAGGAAGCCCCAGCCGCAGCCGATGTCAAGCAGCGTCATGCCCTGCTTGAGGTAGAGCTTCTCGAGGATGTAGTCCACCTTGTTGCGCTGGGCCTGCTCGAGCGTATCGTCCTCGTGCTTGAAGTAGGCGCACGAATAACTCATCGTCGGATCGAGCCAGAGCTTGTAGAATTCATTGCCCAGGTCGTAATGGGAGGAAACTTCCTTGGCCTGGTCTTTTTTCTTTTCAGACATGTAGAGGATGCCGCGCAGCCCCTTGCGGTCGAGCGAGAAGCGGTCGGCCTGGTCGAGGAAGGTGCAGAGCATGTGGAAGAGGTCGCCCTGGATCTCGATGTCGCCGCGCATATAGGCCTCGCCGAGCGCGAGCTCCGTGGAGGAGAGGAGTTCACTCTTCGGGATGTCCTTGTGGACGATGACCGTGAACTCCGGCTCACCCTTGCCGATCGTATACATTTCATCGTGGAGCCTGATGTTGAAGCAGTGCTTGTCGAACTGGTTCAGATAGTGGATTAAAAAATTGTCCATCAGTTTCTTGAATTGCATTGAGAAAACTCCTTTCCTGTATTTCAAATAAGAAGGTAAGAGGGCAATTGCTCTCAAAGACAGCGGCATGGCTATTTCTTGGCTGTCTCTTACCTATATCTTATCAAAGCATTCGACAATGTGCAGATGAACTCCTCTTTCTTTTTGGAAAAGTTCTCATTTTCTCCGTGAAAAAAGTTTTTCGCTGACAAGGATATATGCTTGACACGAGGGTCGTAGTCCGCTATAATAGCCTATGTCAAGCAAAACGCCTTGGCACATAAGAGTTTACAGGCAGGGTGAGGGCAGGATGGAGCAGCTTTTGTATTTGTCAGCGCTATTCGATATATACGGGGCGCTGCTGACAGAAAAGCAGCAGGAATGCCTGAAGATGCATCTCTTTGAGGATTTCTCGCTGTCGGAGATCGGCGAGGCGCTCGGGATATCCCGGCAGGCCGTCTACGACAACATCCACCGTTCGGAGAAGGCCATGGAGTCCTACGAGGAGAAGCTCGGGCTCGTCGCGCGCTACCAGAAAGAGCGCCAGGAGCTCGCCGGCATCTTTGATGACGTGGCCGCGCTCCGGACTGCAGCGAATGCCACGGCAGTCGACGCGGTGCTCGGACGCCTTTCGCCGCTGCTTGGGAATGGCCAGGAGGTATGAGTTTTGATTTTTGAAAGTTTATCCGATCGTCTGCAGGCGACGTTCAAGAAACTCCGCGGCCATGGCAAGCTCACGGAGGACGATGTCAATGAGGCCATGCGCGAAGTACGCATGGCCCTGCTCGAAGCCGATGTCAACTTCAAGGTGGTCAAGGAGTTCATCAAGCGCGTCAAGGAACGCGCGATTGGCCAGGACATCCTCGAAACGCTGACGCCGGCACAGGTCGTCATCAAGATCGTCGATGAGGAGCTCACGAACCTCATGGGCGGCACGCAGAGCCGTCTGAACATCAGCCCGAAGCCGCCGACGGTCATCATGATGGCGGGTCTGCAGGGCGCCGGCAAGACGACGTCGGCGGGCAAGCTCGGCCTTGCGCTCAAGAAGCAGGGCAAGCATCCGCTGCTCGTCGCGGCGGATATCTACCGTCCGGCTGCCGTCACGCAGCTGCAGGTCCTCGGCAAGCAGCTGGGGATCCCGGTGTTCTCGATGCCGGCCGGCACGGACGCCGTGACGATCGCGAAGGACTCGCTGCCGTATGCGCTCTCGCATGCCTGCGATGTTGTCATCATCGATACGGCCGGCCGCCTGCAGATTGACGAAGCCCTCATGCAGGAGCTGCGCGACATCAAGGCCGCCGTTCACCCGCATGAGATCCTGCTCGTCGTCGATGCGATGACGGGCCAGGAATCCGTCAACGTCGCCAAGGCGTTCAACGATTCCCTCGGACTCGACGGCGTCATCATGACGAAGCTCGACGGCGATGCCCGCGGTGGTGCGGCACTTTCCGTCAAGGCCGTCACGGGCGTACCCATCAAGTTCGTCGGTCTTGGCGAGAAGCTCGAACCGCTCGAGGTGTTCCATCCGGACCGCATGGCTTCGCGCATCCTCGGCATGGGCGATGTGCTCTCCCTCGTCGAGAAGGCGCAGGCCACGTTCGACATGGAAGAAGCCAAGAAGATGGAGAAGAAGCTCCGCAAGGACGAGTTCACGCTCGATGATTTCCTCTCCCAGATGCAGCAGGTCAAGAAGCTCGGCTCGCTCGAGAACATCCTCGGCCTGATCCCCGGCATGGGCGGCCTCAAGAAACAGCTTGCCGGAAAGGACATCGATCTCGACGGCAAGGAAATGCGCCAGATCGAGGCCATCATCAAGTCGATGACCCCGAAGGAGCGCGCCGACATCAGCATCATCAACGGCAGCCGCCGCAAGCGCATCGCCATGGGCTCCGGCACGCGCGTCCAGGATGTCAACAAGCTCCTGAAGCAGTTCGGCGAGATGAAGAAGATGATGAAGAAAATGAAGAAGATGCAGAAGGGCAAGAAGGGCGGTTTCCCGGGCCTCGGTGGCATGGGACTCCCGAAGATGCCGTTCATGCGTTGAATATATCCTGAAACACGAAAGGTGGTGAATTGACATGGCAGTAAAGATTCGTTTGAACCGTATGGGTGCAAAGAAGAATCCGTTCTATCGCATTGTTGTAGCTGACTCCCGCGCTCCGCGTGATGGTCGTTTCATCGAGGTTCTCGGTAACTACGATCCGTCCCAGAATCCGGCAGCAGTCACGGTCGATGAGGACAAGGTTCTCGATTGGATGAACAAAGGCGCTCAGCCGACGGATACCGTCAAGAATCTCCTCAGCAAGCAGGGCATCATGGCTAAGTTTGCTGAAGCAAAGAACGCTAAGAACTGATTGGAGAGGACGACAGCATGAAAGAGCTGGTTGCAGTTATCGCCAAATCCTTAGTGGATCATCCGGAGTCTGTGCAGGCAGAGGAACGTGTTGAGGGCCGTGAGGTCATCGTTTCGCTGCATGTGGCAGAGGATGATATGGGGAAGGTCATCGGCAGGCAGGGCCGTATCGCGAAAGCGATGCGCACCGTTGTCAAAGCCGCGGCCACCCGGGAGAACAAGAAAGTCTCGGTTGAGATTATTTAAAGAAGAGCGGCATTGCCCTCCGCCATGGATCTTCTACGGTGCATGGTGGTGAAGGCATTGCCGCTGTTTTCATATCAGCAGAGAGAAGTATCAGCAAAGAAGAAAAGAGGGCAAAATATGGATACGATTTCGCTCAAGATGCCGGTAACCATCAAGGCAAAATTAACGGAGAAACTCAAGACGAAGATGCTCAAGGAACTCACGGAGGGCATCAACCGCGCCGAGCTCGAGATCCAGCAAATTGGCATTCAGGAGAAGCGCGTCATGCAGGAGAATACGCCGGCTGACCCGACGCCGCAGGACATCCAGCGCCTCAACGCCATCCGCCAGCATTTCGAGCAGGAGCGCCAGAAGCGCGCCGATTACTGCGAGCAGGCCAAGGCACGCAAGGAAGAGACGGAGAAGCTCGTGCTCGGTGCGGAGATCGTGCAGGGCACGCTCGAGCGCCAGGTGGAGGTCCATGTGGGCGACGACATGCGCGAGCTCATGAATGTGGAAGTGCTGGTGGAAGATGACAAGATTATCGCCATCCGCGGCTGACAAGAACAAGAAGCGGGCCATGGCGGGCCGCATCACCATCGGCAAGGTGGGCGCGGCGCACGGCATCCACGGCGAGATGCGCATCATCCCGCTGACGGATTTCGTCGAGCGCTTTGCATCCATGAAGGAAGTCATGGTCGGCGATGAACTGCTGCACATCGAGAGCTGCAAGTACCACAAGCAGTTCGTGCTGCTGAAGTTCCGCGAGTACCCCGTGCGCGAGGAGGCCATGCAGCTGACGGGACGTCTCCTCACGATCGACCGCAGCGAGGCGGCGCCGCTTGGAGAGGGTGAATTCTACACCTTCGACATCATCGGCCTGACGGTCTATGACGAGGCGGGCAGGGAGCTCGGCACGGTCGAGAACGTGCTCCGGACGGGCAGCAACGACGTCTATCAGGCGCGCACGCCGGACGGCGGGGAGCTCCTGATCCCGGCGCTCAAGGCCGTGGTCAAAGCCATCGATATCCCGGGCGGCCGCATGGTCGTCGCGATGCCGGAGGCGACGGACGATGCGCATTGACATGGTCACGCTGTTCCCCGACATGTTTGCGGGGCCGTTCGGCGAGAGCATCACGAAGCGCGCGGTGGACAAGGGCATCCTCGACATCCACTTCACGAATTTCCGCGATTACTCCTTCGACAAGCACAGGCATGTCGACGATTCGCCGTTCGGCGGCGGCGCCGGCATGGTCCTGAAGCCCGAGCCCCTTTACCGGGCCGTGCGCGATGTGCTCGCAAAGACGCCGGAGCACGAGGGCAGCCGCCGCGTGCTCATCATGGATCCGTCGGGGCCGGTCTTTAACCAGCAGAAGGCCAAGGAGCTCGCGGGCTGCAGCCAGCTCGTCTTCATCTGCGGCCATTACGAGGGCTTTGACGAACGCATCTACCGCCTGGCCGACGAGGCCATCTCCATCGGCGATTTCGTGCTGACGGGCGGCGAGCTGCCGGCCATGGTCATCACCGACGCCGTTTCGCGCATGCTGCCGGGCGTGCTCGGCGATGAGGATTCGGCGCCGACAGACTCGTTCTATGACGGCCTGCTGGGCTTCCCGCAGTACACGCGCCCGCGCGATTTCGAGGGCATGGAGGTGCCGGAGGTTCTGCTCTCGGGCGACCACGCGAAGATCCGCCAGTGGCGCCGCGAGCAGTCCCTGCGGAAAACACTCGCGAAGCGCCCGGACCTGCTCAAGGACGTCGAGCTCAGCGAGAAGGAGCAGCAATACCTGCGCGACCTGCGCCAGCAGCCCTGAAGCGCGGACGGTTCAGCTGGCTGACAAACAACTTCATATACCAGTCCAAAAGACTTCACGTCATCCTTGTGTTTGAGATTCCTATCTCAGGCGCAACGATACCGTGAAGTCTTTTTTTAATGCCTTCCCCGCGCACGGGGAAGGTGGCCCGCAGGGCCGGAAGAGGTGGAGCTGCGGGATGTATTCCGGCTTCAGCACGCAGCTAAATGTGACCCAACATACTGCGAGCAGCAAAGGTATTTCGCCGCCTGTCGCGGCGTTCTGACATCCGGCGCAAAGAGCCTGTCGTATTGGGCCCCAGCCCTGCGGGCAATCGTTGCGCGCTTCCAGGCGGAACACATCCCTCCGCTTAAGCATCTTACCGTGCTGCCCCTTGGGGGCTCCGAAGGAGCGGGATGCCTAAGCCTTCTCCTATGGAGAAGGTGGCAGCCGCAGGCTGACGGATGAGGTCGGCGCTGCGGGATGTATTCCGGCTTCAGCACGCAGCTAAATGTGACCCAACATACTGCGAGCAGCAAAGGTATTTCGCCGCCTGTCGCGGCGTTCTGACATCCGGCGCAAAGAGCCTGTCGTATTGGGCCCCAGCCCTGCGGGCAATCGTTGCGCGCTTCCAGGCGGAACACATCCCTCCGCTTAAGCATCTTACCGTGCTGCCCCTTGGGGGCTCCGAAGGAGCGGGATGCCTAAGCCTTCTCCTATGGAGAAGGTGGCAGCCGCAGGCTGACGGATGAGGTCGGCGCTGCGGGATGTATTCCGGCTTCAGCACGCAGCTAAATGTGACCCAACATACTGCGAGCAGCAAAGGTATTTCGCCGCCTGTCGCGGCGTTCTGACATCCGGCGCAAAGAGCCTGTCGTATTGGGCCCCAGCCCTGCGGGCAATCGTTGCGCGCTTCCAGGCGGAACACATCCCTCCGCTTAAGCATCTTACCGTGCTGCCCCTTGGGGGCTCCGAAGGAGCGGGATGCCTAAGCCTTCTCCTATGGAGAAGATGGCAGCCGCAGGCTGGCGGATGAGGTTGGTTATTAAAACGTAAGTTCTATAAAATCAAGAAAAACAACAACTGTTATCTGGAGAAGGATTTTTGTGTGATTTCAGCAGATTCCTACATGGTGTTCAAAAAACATTACATGTATATTAGTAAATGATTAGTACATTATGTGTATTTTGTTACATAAATTAGTAAATAATTAGAAAATCAATTGACAAATTTTAATCTTAGCGTTATTATAGTCAAGTCGTCTTTCGATAAGTACAGATGCGAGGGAATGCGTACCAAATGGAAATGGACGAAACCGTCGCTATGTACTAAAAAAAGCAGAAAAGGAGGAGGATAATTATCTGTTTATTCGTAAGATGCCAAAAATTCAAATCAAAATAGGAGAAAAACATGAACAAAACCTATAAGGTCGTTTGGAGTAAGGCCAGGAATTGTTACGTGGTAGTATCTGAACTGGCAAAACGTCATGGCAAAGAGCGGACGCAACATGACAGCAAGCATTGTATATCGGCGGGGGTATGTGGACTGGCTCTGGCTATGAGCTTGGGAATGATCAGTCCGTCTTTGGCCTGGGGTGCTGAGGTCCATTCGGAAACCCAGCCTACCAACCAGAACAATGCTTCTGCCAACCAGGCGGTGAATATTGAGAACAAGCAAGACACCACCGCCCAGGGCACCGATGCCTATGTGACCTATGATTCAGAAGGAAACCTGATTGCCGGGAAAAGCAATGAGGTGGTGAAAATCCAGAAGGATGACAAAGTCAACTACACCCGGGTAGATGACCAGCCGGAAAACGTAGCCATGGGGACCCGGAACAGCATCGGCAAATTCGGTCATGCCCAGGACCCGCTGAAGCCGGTGAGCGGCAACGATTCCTATGCCTATCAGGACATGGATTTTAAATGGGTGACCACTCAGGTGTACAACCCGGAAACGAAACAGTACGAAGACCGGCAGATCAAGGTCCACAGCCTGGTGCCCGGCCAGTACATGGACGATGCACACAATGTACGGGCCAAAGAACCCCAGCGGAATGATTACGCCAATTACAACGATTACCTGGCTGCAAAAACAATCTATGATAATGTGGCTCGCTATTACAACAATGATCAGACCAGCCGGTCCTATTACACCACCGGCGCCACGGCGGTAGGCGTGGACAACATCGCCGAAGGGGACCGTTCCACGGCCATCGGCAACAATGCCCGGGTTCTGAGCACCCCGGCTTCCTACTACATCGACAGGGAGGGCAAACTGACCCGGGACCAGGATGCAGCCGCTTACTTCCTGGATGAAAAGGGCAACGCCACCACCAATCCTCAATATGCGAAGAATCCTGATGGCAGTTATTACCGGGATCAGAATGGTCAGTTGGTGAAAACCTCGTTCATGACCGTGACCCGTATGACGGATTCTTCTGATGCGGTGGCGGTGGGCAGCGATGTCCAGGCGGAAGGCCGGTCTGCCATTGCCATTGGCCACAACAGTCATTCCATGGAATACGGCGTGGCGCAGGGCGATGGTTCCAATGCGGGGTACATGGCTGTGGCCATCGGCCATACCAACGATGCCCAGTACAGCAGTGTGGCAGTCGGTCATGACAACCATGCGCCCGGATACTATGATACGGTGTCTGGTACCGGCAACACCACCAATGGCGACTACAGCAGCGCCATCGGCTACGGCAACAAAGTGGACGGCGATAAGCAGAATGACGGCAGCAACCGGAAGGCCCAGAAAAGCCATGCCTATGGGGACAACAACACCATCACCGGGGACTATGATGTGACGCTGGGGAACGGGAATACCATCACCGGGGATTATGCCATGGCGCTGGGGAACAATGCCAGTGCAACGGCCAAGGAGGCCCTGGCCCTGGGCAAAGGGGCCCAAGCTACCCTGGAAGGCAGCGTGGCCCTGGGCAGCGGTGCTTTTGCTGACCGGGCAAGCGGGGCCAAAGGATACGATATGCTGACGGGCAAGGAAACCACGGAAACCTCTTCTGCCTGGGTTTCCACCGGCAACGCCATTTCCGTCGGCAACGGCAGCACCCTGACCCGCCAGATTACCGGCGTGGCCGCAGGCTCCCAGGATACGGATGCCGTGAACGTGGCCCAGCTGAAACGTGTCATGAGTGCCATGGATTATACCATTTATACCGGCGGATCCCGGAGCGGCGGTTCCTATACCACTACGGGAAGAAGCCAGGTTGCCGACTTTGGCCAAAACGGCTCCATGAAACTGGATTTCGGTGATGGCCTTACCGCCAGCCTGGAGGAGGGCAACGTGGTCCACGTGGGTCTGGACCAGGATTTCATCCAGAAGAATCCTCTGTTCAAAGGGGAGAAGGGGGAACAAGGCGAACAGGGAATACCTGGATTACCGGGTGAAAAAGGAGAAAAGGGGGACAAAGGCGATACCGGCGCAACGGGAGCCCAAGGTGAAAAAGGAGAAAAAGGCGACAAAGGGGATACCGGCGCAACGGGAGCCCAAGGTGAAAAAGGAGAAAAGGGCGATAAAGGAGATACCGGTGAACAGGGAGCCCCAGGTAAGAATGGCCAGGACGGCAAAGATGGGCAGGATGGCAAGGACGGTCAGGATGGGTATTCTCCCACTGTCAAAGTGGATACAAAGGAAGACGGTACAACCACCATTACAATTCATGATAAAAATGGCACCCAAACCACCGAAATTCCAGCCGGAAAAGGCTTGAAACAGGAAGAAGTGGAAAAGATTGTCAGCGACAAGGTCGACGGTGGCCGGAAGTTCCAGGGGGATGACGGCCAGGAAGTGAAAGTGGGCCTCGGCGATACGCTGCATATCAAGGGCGGCGCCAAGGAAGTCAGCAATGCGGACAATATCGGCATCGTCAAGGGAGACGATGATACACTGAACGTACGTCTGTCCAAGGACCTGAAAGGACTGGACAGTGTCACGACGGGAAATACCACAATCAACAACAGTGGTCTTACCGTCAAGACCGGCGATACCAACCGGACCATAAGCATCCAGGACGGCAACGTCAACATGGGTGGCAATAAGGTGGCGGGTGTCGCAGCTGGGACGATCAGTGAAGATTCCACGGAGGCCGTCAATGGCAGCCAGCTCTATCAGCGTGATCAGGCTATCGGCAGGCTCGGCGGGGAAGTAAGCAATCTCGACCGCCGCGTTGACCGTGTCGGTGCCGGTGCAGCTGCACTTGCGGCTCTGCATCCGCAGGATTTCGACCCTGATGATAAATGGGATTTCGCCATGGGCTACGGCAATTATCGTGGTGCCAATGCCACGGCCATCGGCGCCTTCTATCGCCCCAACGAGGACACGACGTTCTCTGTCGGCGGCACGGTGGGTGGTGGCGAGAACATGATCAATGCCGGCATCAGCATCAAGTTCGGTCAAGGCAATCATGTCTCGAACAGCCGCGTAGCGATGGCCAAGGAAATCATGGCTCTGAAGGATTATGTCAGACAGCAGGACGAGAAAATCGAGAAACTGGTATCGCTGCTCGGGCAGAACGCCGAAGGTACCGTGCAGCAACGTTCTATCCTGTTCCCCGATGTGCCGGAGAATCACTGGGCATATGTCTATGTCAAGCATTTGGCAGAACGCGGCCTGCTGGAAGGCTATCCGGACGGTGAGTTCAAGGGCGGGCGCACGATGACACGCTATGAATTCGCAGCAATTTTCTCACGGGCCTTGGAACGCGGTGCTGCTATCGATGGCGATATGGCACGCATGTCAGAGGAGTTCGAGCCGGAAATCCGCGAGCTCAGCCTTGACCGGTTCCGCATCGACCGCATCGACGGCGATGACAACGACCGCCACAAGATTGAGCGCGTGCGAGTCAACAATCGCGACGAAGAAGCCCAGAAGAAAAACGGAGAGAAGACTATGCGCTACCGTGATGTATACGGCGGCCTGATTCAGAAGGATGCGGATGCAGCAGCAATCCGCTGACAACTGACAAGCACAGAAAAAAGACCTGTCACGAATCTTGCGACAGGTTTTTTTATGCTTTCTGCCTGCTTTAAGAACTGGCAAAGGGCCGTATGCGGATTGCCAAGCGCCTCGGTTCGGCAGTAGATGCCGAGCGGTGCCTGCGGGGTGAGCGTTGCGGAGCGCGTGGTGCGGGTGAACTGCGTAAGAGACCACCTTGACGCGCCGGGCCGCATCATGGTAAAATAAAAACAATTTCAGAATGAACACTGCTTCTGTCACCGGACAGGAGGAATCAGGTGTCTGGGAGTTGTCGCAGGTACGGCGTGCACGGCATGCCATAAGACAATTCCTGGGCACCTTTGTTTTTGTTGGGAGGAAATCATCATGATTCAGACGCGCATTCAGCAGGGGCTGCCGCAGGACGCCAGGGCAATCCGGCAGGAGGTATTCATGCAGGAACAGGGCTTCCAGCAGGAATTCGACGAAGTGGACCGGACGGCCTGGCATCTGGTTCTCTATCAGGAGGGCGAGGCTGTGGGCTGCTGCCGCTTTTTCCCCGCGGATGAACCGGGCTCCTATACCTTGGGGCGCCTGGCCGTGCGCAGGGCCTGCCGGGGACGCCATTACGGAGAGCGGATCGTGCAGGAGGTGGAAGGCTGGCTGCGCCGCCACCGTGTGAGCAGACTCGTCCTTTCCGCGCAGGTCCAGGCAAGGCCGTTTTACGAGAGGCTCGGCTACCGGGCCTCGGGCGAAGAATACCTCGATGAACATTGCCCGCACATCCACATGGAAAAGGAACTGCCGGGGGTACAGGGATTCCTGAAACAATAAAAAAAGCGGTCCGCCGGCTCGTTTGAGTCGAGGGACCGCTTTTGTCATCCAGAATATTTGGCAAAAGGAGATGGCTTTAGAGTCCGAAGGCGTAGCCTGTGAGGGCCATGGAGCCGAGGTTGCGGACGTTGTTGAAGATGTAAGGCTTCTCGTCGCGGGCGGCGCCGAGAATGTAGAGAAGGGGCAGGAAGTGGTCGGGCGTCGGGACGGCGTAGTCGGCGTCGGGGCAGCGGTGGAATTCGATGACGGCTTCGTCATCGCGCGCTTCGATGGCCGACTTGATGGCCTCGTCGAAGCGGTCGGCGGCGAGACTCCCGTGTTCGTTCTCCCACTCGACGAGGCGCAGGTTGTGGACGACGTTGCCGCTGCCCATGAGGAGGTAGCCCTTCTCGCGAAGTACGGCGAGCCTTTGGCCGAGCTCATACGACTGGCGCGTATCCATGAGGCCGTTGACGGAGAGCTGGACGACGGGGATGTCGGCCCTGGGGAAGATGTGGACGAGGATGCTCCAGGTGCCGTGGTCGATGCCCCAGCTGTCGTCGACTTCGACGCCATCGCCGAGCAGGTCCGTGACTTCTTTTGTCAGGTCGGCGCAGCCTGCAGGCTCGTACTTGAGCTCGTAGAGCTCCTTGGGGAAGCCGTACATGTCGTAGACCTGGCGCGGCTTTTCGGCGCTCTGCACGAGTGTGCCGCGCGTGTACCAGTGCGCGGAGATCATCAGGATGGCCTTGGGGCGGCCGAAGCGTTTGAGGATGGTCTGGCCGAGTTCTTTATACGTTGCCGTCAAGTCGTTGTGTTCAAGTGCGATCATCGGGCTGCCGTGCCCGACGAAAATCGCCGGCATGCGCGTTTTCTGCTGTTCCATGTCAATTCCTCATTTCTTTTTGGCCTTATTTCACATCGTATCGGAATAAGAGGTATATTTTTTTTACTAGATATCTTGTTTATATTATATGTATCCTCTATAATGAGAACAAGAACGATATTTAACTTGACCCGGTATGAAATGCTTGCGTAATGGAGGTTTTTCGCTATGAAGAAGGTTGATTCGGAATTGTTCGGCGTCTGTCCGTTCGTGACGTCGCAGAAGGTCCTGCAGGGAAAGTGGGCCATTCTCGTGCTGCATGAGCTCAGTGAGGGCACGAAGCGCTTCAATGAGCTTGAGCGTGCAATCAAGATCACGCATGCTTCGCTTTCCGCGCAGCTCAAGTATCTCGAGCGCGAGGGCATCGTGAGCCGCACGGTCTACCCCGAGGTGCCGCCGCGCGTCGAATACAGCCTGACGGCCATCGGCCGGCAGTTCCGCCCGGTCCTCGCGAGCATCGAGGCCTGGGGCAATTCCTACATCGAGTATCTGCACGCCAACCGCTGACAAGACCGTGCGCGCCTGACGCCCAAGGACCTCTTCCACCGCTGGCGCGGTCCCCCTTCTCCCTGCGGGGAGAAGGCAGGGGCTCGTGGTCTTCGGCAGAATATACGAGCGTACAAAGCGCAGCCTTCCCCGCGCACGGGGAAGGTGCCCCGAAGGGGCGGAAGAGGTCCATGGCCTTGCGGGCACCAACGCGACTCGACTGCAAGCATCAGCGAGCGGCGTAGCCCCGCGCACGGGAAAGGTGCCCCGAAGGGAAAGAATAGGTCCATCCATGGTCTGGCTTTATCTCAGGCGTTGCGCTTTCTGGCCGGCAGCAGGAAGGTGGCGCCGGCGCAGATGGCAGCGAGCAGTACGAGCAGGCCCATGACGGCGGTGATGCCGTAGATGTCAGCGTAGCGGCCGAGGGCGGGGGCGATGATGCCGCCGATGCTCATGGAGATGCCGAGCGTGACGCCGGAGGCGAAGCCGATATTCTTGGCGAGGTATTCCTGGCCGATGACGACGAAGGACGAGTAGGGCGCGAGCATGGCGAAGCTCAGCGGCAGGAGCATGACGTAGACGGCGTAGATGCTGCCGGAGAAGACGGCAATCGCCAGGAACGGGACGAGCAGGACGCTGCCGAGGCGCAAAGTCCTGCGGTAGCCGTGGCGGTCGGCGAACCAGCCGCCGAAGAGGGTGGCGACGACGCCGGCGATGCTGATGATGGAAAGTGTCATCGAGCCGATGGCTTCACTCGTGCCGAGTGCCTGGATGCAGAAGAGCGGCAGGAAGCTCGATATGCCCGTGAAGACCGTCGAGCGGAAGAGGATGACGACAAAGAGGCGCCCGAAGGCATGCCAGTCATTGACGGCAGGCTGACCGGCGTCTTTTGACTCTGCCGCGGTCTTTTCCTGCGCCCTTTGCTGGTTGGCAGCAATGGCACGGCGCAGATGCGGGATGGCCAGCAGGAGCAGGAGGCTCATGGCGATGGCCGTGATGCCGTAGAAGGCCAGACCGTGCATGCCGAAGGTCGTGACGAGGAAGACGGCGAGCAGCGGCCCAAAGCCGAAGCCGCCGTTGCCGCCGACACTGAAGATGCTCATGCCCTTGCCGCGCGCCCCCTGTGAGACGCCGTTGACGCAGCGGGCCGCTTCGGGATGGAAGATGGAGCTGGCGATGCCCATGATGGTGACGGCGGCAAAGATCAGCCAGTAATTGGTGACAAAGCCGGTGAGCGCCAGCGAGGTCCCGGCGAAAAAGACACCGACGGCCATGAACCACTGGCGCGAGCCTTTGTCCGCGAGCCAGCCGAACAGGGGCTGGATGATGGAGCTCAGGAAGGAAGACGCGAACATGAGCCCGGCAATCGCCGTGTAATCCATGCCGTAGAAGCTGACGAAGAAAGGCAGCAGGGCGGGCAGGGAGCCCGTGTTGATGTCGTTGCTCAGATGAGCAGCGGCGAGCAGATAGAGATATTTCTTGTTCAGAGGATCAGGTCCTTTCGCATGATGAGCGGATGTTTTTATTTTCGCTGGACGTTACCGGCGAAGCTTTTTCCAGCCGAGGTAGAAATGGGCGGCGAGAAAGAAGGCCATGCCGATGAGGAAGAGGCCGGCGGCGACGGGCGTGGAGGTGCGTCCCCAGGCGGCTTCGCCGAAGGTCATCGTACCGGCGGCGTTGACCATGACGAGGAACAGGAACGCCTTTAGCCTGTAGAGCCGCTGCAGGTGGCCGAGGCGCTGCAGCGCCAGCGTGAAGAGCGTGAAGCCGAACGTCTGGATGATGGCGTAGGCAAAGACATGGGCAATGGTCAGAAGCATGAGCGAACCTCCTGGAGGAAATCGTGATACATGGCGGCGTCCATCAGGTCGGGCAGCTGCCGTTCATAGGTGCGGCCCGAGAAGCCCCGGTGGGGCAGCGCGACAAAATGGCAGGTGTCCGGGACGATGGGCGCGTAGAGCGGGTCGGCGATGACGAGGCGGGCGTCCCGGAGGCGCGGCCGCAGCTCGTCTTCATCACAGAGCAGCAGCGTGCCGGCAGCGAGGATTTCCCGGTCCGTCTCGACGGGGACGATGGCCGTGAAAGCCTGGCCAGTTGCCTTTTCAAGCGCATGAGCCAGGGACTGGGCAAAGACGGTTTCACCGATGATGCAGCAGGGAGCAGGAGATATCTCCTGCTTTTTTTGTATGCCCGGTTTATCCCCGCTGTGTGGCCAGAGCGCGCCAGAAAGCGGAGCCTGGCAGGTCTTGAGCGCTGCTGACAGAACTTCGCCGGCCGCGCCAAAGGGAGCGCCGCAGACGTAGGGAATGTCGGCTTTTTCATAGAGCAGGCGCGCGGCGCCGAGGCCGCCGTAACTCATGACGAGGCTGCAGTCGGCATTGCTTGCGGACGCCGCGATCTCCTCGAGGCTGCTGCCCATGGCCCAGCAAGCCTCGAGCGTGAAGCCGTTTTGTGCGAGCCATTTCGCCGCCGAGGCGGGGGCCGTCGCGGCGCCGTAATCGAGCGGCGTGAGGCCGAGCAGGTTGATCCTGCGGTTGACGGTGCCTGCTTTACGGGCAGGCTTTGGCAAAAGATCCCTGCCGGAGGGAGACGCCGCACCCTTTCCAAGCGCCCAGGCCGCCAGATGCTCGAGGGCCAGGTTGATGCCGCGCTCGTAGTAATGCATGCTGTTGGTCGGCAGCGTGAACGCGGGGACGCCCGTCTTTTTTTCGATGATGCGGCAGATGGCCCGGCAGTCGGTGCCGATGAGATGCGCGATCTGCGAGGGAATCAGGCAGATGAAGTGGGGCTGCTGCTGGCGTGCGGCCGTGACGATTTCCTCAATGAGGCGGTGGTCGTCGCCGAGCACGGCGTCGCGCTCCGTCATGGCGGAGACGTAGATGAGGCTGTCGTGGTCGTACCAGCGCGGCTCGTCATGCGTCGTATACGTGGAATTGCAGCCCGACGGATCGTGAATGACGATCATGCCGCCGAGCTCAAAGAAGGCCGAGCAGACGCCGAATGTATCGGCGGAGTACGTGGATAAGATACTGGCAACTTGTTTCATAAAATAGAGGGACCTCCCCAGCCCTTGCGGCTGACAGCCGGGCGGACGGCCTTGGGCTGCCGACAGGCTTCCGTCATGAGCCGCGCAAGCTCTGTGACGGCCGCGAAGCCCCAGCTGCCGCCGCCTTCGACGTAGTTGACAAAATGCGGCGTGCTGCAGAAATACGCCGCCTTCTGCCCGAGTGCCAGCGTATCCGGCGTGGACGTACGTGGCAGGATGCGCATATCGGGATTCTTCGTCGCAAAGAGCTCGATGTCTCCCGCCTGCTGCTGCAGCCAAAGGAAATCCGCTTCTTCTTCGGGCAGGAACGCATCGCTGTAGATCCGCCTGACGCAGAAGCCATGCTCGACGAGCAGACGCGCGAGATTCAGCGGCCGGAACGTGAAGGTGAGGTCAAGCGCGACGGGCCGCGTGCCGACGACGGCTCTGGCGGCCTGCAGGGCCTGCTCGGCCCGCTTTTGCCAGAGACGGATGTCCAGACGGGCTGCTTCCCGCTGCGTTTCGGTGAGATCCAGGCGCGACAGCAGGGCATGCAGGGCAGCTTCGATATCGGTGGCGCGCCAGACCTGCGGCAGATAGAGAAAATCCTGTCCCAGTCGCTTCTTGAGGTCCCGGACGGCGGGAAGGCTGAAGGGATTCGTGTAGAGGTTGAGGCAGGAGCCGCCCATCC
The DNA here is from genome assembly GCF_003458855.1 of Mitsuokella sp. AF21-1AC. Lineage (NCBI taxonomy): Bacteria > Bacillati > Bacillota > Negativicutes > Selenomonadales > Selenomonadaceae > Mitsuokella > Mitsuokella sp. AF21-1AC. The sequence goes on along the minus strand of NZ_QRVW01000003.1, from coordinate 11,793 downwards.
GGAGGAAGTCATCGTAGGCGCTATAGCGCGTCATGTCGCGCAGCAGCCAGCCGCCCTGCTGGAGCAGCCGGGCAAAATCGCTCTGCGGGTCCGTCTTCAGATTGCTGCCGATGATGTTGGCTGTCCGCGGCGTCTTTGCCTGCGGCGGCAGCAGGCGGGAGATTGCGCGGCGCAGCCGTTCTTCCGGCGTCAGGCTCTTCGTCTGGCGGATGGGGTCCATGAAGCATTCGGCAAAATCCACCTGCGGGAAGCGCTCGCGCAGGGTCTTGTAGACGTAGCGCAGGTCGCAGCCGAGGAAGTGGTGGACGCAGGCCGGGAAGAGCAGCACGGCGCGAGGAAGCTGCGGGAGGTTCTGCAGGATGTCCGTGACGCCTTGGATGAGCAGCTGCTCGTTGTCGGTCTGCACGAGGTCGCGTTCCTTGAGCTCGATGGAAGAGAACCGGTCCATGAGGCCCATCTCGGCTGCCGTCAGCACGACGCCGCGCAGGCAGCCGGAGGCGCACGCGAAGATCTGGTGGCTTTCCGGCAGCGTCATGCCCGTGTGGACGATGTTCCAGGTGCCGCGGCAGGCCGGCGAGTATTCAAGTTCATGGGGAAAGGGCGCGGGAAAGCTGGCATCCCGCAGCAGCAGGCAGGCGCGCGAGGGCCGGCCGTGGATTCGTTGCAGCAAAAAATCACCTCGTTCAGTCTCCTCATTCAAAGAGAGGTATCAGCAGATGCGCGGCAGGAGCTCGCCGCCGGGCTCCGGCAGAAGCGTTCTCGTGCCGAGCTCCGTCTCGACGACGACGCTGCCGGCCGGGTCATCCGTGATTTCTCCGATGATGGCGGCACTTGTTCCGTAGGGAGACTGCCGGAGCACGGCGAGAAGCTGCGGCGCGATTTCCTGCGGCGCCACGATCACGAGGCGTCCCTCGCAGGCGAGATAGAGGGGCTCGAGGCCGAGCATGCCGCAGACGCCTTTGACGGCGGGATCGACGGGGATGGCGGCGGACTTGAGGCGCACGCCGACCTGGCTCTCGCGGGCGATCTCGTAGAGGACGGTGCCGACGCCGCCGCGCGTGGCGTCGCGGATCGTGTGGATGGCCTTCTTGTCTTCCACAGCCGCAAAGAGCTGCTGGACCATCTTTGCGAGCGGCGCGCAGTCGCTCGTCACATCGGCTTCGATGCCGAAATCCTCGCGCGCGAGCAGGATGGCGCAGCCATGGCGGCCGACATCGCCCGTGACGAGGACGGCATCGCCGGGACGCGCCCGGCTGCCGCTCGGGGCAGCACCCGGCAGCACTTCGCCGATGCCGGTCGTCGTGATGAAGATATGGTCGACCTGGCCGCGGCCTGCGACCTTCGTATCGCCTGCGACGATGCGCACGCCAGCTTCTTCTGCCGTCTTGGCCATGGCGGCGGCGATGGCCTTGAGGTCTTCGATGGCGAAGCCTTCCTCAATCTGGAAGGCGCAGGAGAGGTAGCGGGGCACGGCGCCCATGCAGGCGAGGTCGTTGACCGTGCCGCAGATGCTGAGCTTGCCGATGTTGCCGCCCGGGAAGCGCCAGGGCGAGACGATGAAGCCGTCGGTCGTGAAAGCCGCGCGCGTGCTGCCGAGCGGCAGCACGGCGGCGTCGTCGGCCGTGAAATCCGGGTTGCGGAAATGATGCGCAAAGACCGTATCGATGAGGGCGGCCGTCTGGCGGCCGCCGGCACCGTGTGCAAGCGTGATGGTATCGGACATGGCGGGATTCCTTCTTCCTGTAAGCTGCAAATGTTATCGTGTATTATCGCATGTTGATTGTCGCGTACTGATAGTAGGCCGAGCAGGCGCCTTCGCGCGACACCATGCAGGCGCCGACGGGGTGTGCGGGCGTGCAGAGCCTGCCGTAGAGCGGACAATCCGTCGGCAGGCACTTGCCCTGCAGGACCTCGCCGCAGCGGCAGGCCGGATTGGCCTGGCTGTGGAGTTCCGGGATGGCGTAACGCTTCCTCGCGTCGAAGCGGGCATAGGTCGTGCGCAGTGCCAGGCCGCTGTCCTTCATGACGCCGAGGCCGCGCCACTCCGCATCGCAGGGCTCCATATACGTCTGGACGAGCTTCCGGGCGGCCGGGCTGCCTTCCTCCGTGACGACGCGCGGGTAGCAGTTGACGAAAAACGGCTGCTCCTGCCGACTCTTCTCGACGATGACGGCCAGCGCCGTCAAAAGCTCACTGGCCGTGAAACCCGCGACGACGCCCGAGATGCCACGGCTTGTGAGTGCGGCAATCTTTTTCGTGCCCGTGATGGCGCAGACGTGGCCGGGATACAGGTAGGCATCGCAGCTTTTGCTCATGGCGAGATACGCGGCGTCCATGGTCTTGTTGGCCGTCAGCAGCGTGAAATTCGTGAGGCCCAGGGCTTCGGCGCGCCGGACGGCCAGGCAGGCAGCCGGCGTCGTCGTCTCGAAGCCGACGGCGAGGAAGGCGACATCCTCCGCGGGATGCTCCCGCGCATACGTCACGGCATCGAGTGGCGTGTAGACGACCTGCACGCGGGCTCCTTTGGCGCGCGCTTCGCCGAGATTTTCCCTTGTGCCCGGCACGCGCACGAGATCGCCGAATGTGCAGATGGTCACGTGCCGCTCAAGCGCGAGATAGAGGGCCTCGTCGATGAAGCGCACGGGCGTGACGCAGACGGGGCAGCCGGGCCCCGAGATCAGCGTGATATCGGGCGGCAGCAGCTGGCGCAGCCCGAGGCGGAAGATCTCATGCGTATGCGTGCCGCAAACTTCCATGATGCGCAGCTTTTTTCCCTGGTAGCTCGTGACGATGGCGCGGGCCTTGGCGATGGCTTCGTTTTTCTTCATGACAAAGACTCCAGGACCGAGGCGCTTTCCTCCTCGTCGTCAGCTGTAATCTTGGCGATGGCAAGGCCCGCGTGGACCATGACGTAATCGCCGGGGTCAACGGTGTTGAGGAGTTCGGCGGAGACTTCGCGGCGTGCGCCGGAGGCATCGACGATGGCCATGCCGTCCTTGACGCGGATGACCTTGGCTGGCAAACCTACACACATGATGATGACTTCCTTCCTAAGATAAACAATGATGATCAATCATGACAGCCCTGGTAAAACGAGCTGCCATAGAGCAGGGGCGCTGCTCATGACGGCCTGGCCTCAGGAGCCTTCCGGGCCGCCAGATGGAAGCTGGCCGCGGCCGCCTGACCGAGGCAGATGCCGCCGTCGTTTGGCGGAATCAGACTGTGCAGCAGCACGGTAAAGCCCTGCGCCTCAAGCCGTTCCTTCGTCAGGCGCAGCAGCAGCAGATTCTGGAAGACGCCGCCGCTCAGCGCGACGGCTGTGAGGCCCGTCTTTTTGCGGGCTTCCTCGCAGCCGCGCACGATGAGCCGGGCGAGGGCGGCATGGAATTCATACGCAAGGGCGCCGGCATCCACGCCGTTCAGGCGCTCCCTGACGAGTTCATCGAAGAGCGCCTGCGTCGGCAGCAGGAAACGCCCGTCTGACGATGCGGGCATCCCGGCGCGCACATCGTCCATTTCTTCTGGGGCGGCATGCTCTTCGGCCCAGGCTTCAGCGGCGAACTGCAGGTACATGGAGGCCTCGCCCTCAAAGGTCGAGGCGCGGCGGATGCCGAGCAGCGCGCTGACGGCATCGAACAGGCGGCCGGCGCTCGTCGAGGTCACGGTATTGACGCGGTGCTCGAGCATGAACGCGACGGCGGCAAATTCCTGCTCCGTGGCGAGCTGCAGGTGCGCGGCAATCGTGCGGGCTTCTTCCTTCCCGTGCGTGGCGAAAAGCAGCGCGAGGGCAATGCGCCAGCCCTCCCGGCTTGCACGGTCGCCGCCCGCCTGTGCGAAGGGCTCGATGGAGCCGAGCCGCTCGAAGGATTCGTACGAGGCCATGAGGATCTCGCCGCCCCAGACCGTGCCGTCGGTGCCGTAGCCCGTGCCGTCAAACGAAACGCCGATGACGGGCCCCGCGGCATCGTTCTCCGCCATGCACGAGAGGATGTGCGCGTAATGGTGCTGCACGGGCAGCAGCGGCAGACCGAGTTCTTTGGCAGCCGTTGTCGTGTTGTAGCGCGGATGCATATCGCAGGCGACGAGCTGCGGCTCATTCTCGAGCAGCGATGCCATGAGGGCGACGGAGTCCTTGAGCGCGAGCACCGTACGCAGGTCGGACATGTCGCCGATGTAGGGCGAGGGGTAGAAGAGGACGTTGCTCGCGAGGCAGAACGTGTTCTTGAGCTCGCCGCCGATGCCGAGCACCTGCCCCTTGGGGGCGTTGCTCACGAGGAAGGGCAGCGGCGCAAAGCCGCGGCTGCGGCGGATCATGTAGGGCCTGCCCTCGAACCAGTCCATGACGGAATCGTCCGCGCGCAGGCGGATGCGGCGGTTGTGCGAGAGGATGATGTCGCATAAGGGGGCGAGGACTTCCCTTGCTTCCTCGTCGTTATGGCAGATCGGCGCGCCCGAGGGATTGCCGCTCGTCATGACGAGTGCCGCGGGGATGACTGCATCGTCTATGGGATAGTCAAAGATGAGCATGTGCAGAGGCGTGTAGGGCAGCATGACGCCAACTTTCGGATTCCCCGGAGCCACGCTCGGCGCAAAGATGGCATCCCGCTTGCGTCGCAGCAGCAGGATGGGCTTCTGGTGACCCGTGAGCATTTCCTCCTGGCCGGGCTCGAGGCAGCAGGAGGCTTTGACGGCGGCGAGATCCCGCATCATGATGGCAAAGGGCTTAACCGGGCGGTGCTTGAGTGCGCGCAGCCGGGCGACAGCCGCCTCGTTCGTGGCATCGCAGCAGAGATGAAAGCCGCCGATGCCCTTGATAGCCGCGATGCCGCCATTGGCGATGACGCGTCGCGTGGCTTTGATGGCCGCCTCGCGCCGCACCGTTTCATCGCCGAGCAGGTAGACCTCGGGGCCGCAGTCGTTGCAGCAGACGGGCTGGGCATCGTAGCGCCGGTCGTCTGGCGTCACGTATTCCTCATGGCAGGCCGGGCACATCGGGAATTCCTTCATGCTCGTGCGCTCGCGGTCGTAGGGCATGGCCTCGAGGATGGTCAGCCGCGGCCCGCAGGCCGTGCAGTTGATGAAGGGATGCAGGTAGCGGCGGTTACCGGGGTCAAAGAGCTCCTCACGGCATTTGTCACACGTCGCGATGTCGGGCGAGACGAAGATATCGCCGCGCTCCTTCGCACTCTCGATGATGGCAAAATCCGAAAAATTTCTGGAAGCCGCTTCAGAAGCCGGTTCTTCCCGCACATCAATCTTGAGGATGCTCGCGCGCTCCGGCGCCTGCTCCCACAGTCCCCGGCGAAAGGCCGCGAGATTTTCCGGCGTGCCCTGGGCGTTGACCTCGACATAGGGCCCCTTGTTGCAGACGTTGCCGCGGATCCGGCAGGCTTCAGCGAGCCGGCTCACGAACGGGCGGAAGCCGACGCCCTGTACGATGCCGTAAATCTTGATATTCCAAAATGACATAACGAAAGTCCTCATTTCTTCTGGTCTTCTGGTGCGTGTGTGCTGCTTCTTTGATGGTTTGTGCCGTGTCTCCCGGCCCGCTGTTTTCCGTATTCTGTCTTTTGGAACTGCGGTCAGGACGCGGAGGTCGTGCCGGAGACGGCAAAATGCGGCAGCGCGAGGAAGCGGCCGCCGAAAGAGGGCAGGGCCCGCCGGAGCGACGGATCGCCGACAATTGCCGTAAAACGGCCGCCTGCCACAAACGCCTGGAACTCGTCTTCCTCGCGAAAGACGGCATCGCCGGGCTCACTCGTTCCCGCCGGCTGCTCGAAGAAGGTCGCGCAGGTGATGAGCCCATGATGCCCGCCCTGGCGAAGCGCCCCGCGCAGGGCACCGGCCAGGACCTGCTGGTGGATGATCAGCACGCGATCCTCTTTGGCGAGGCCAGAGGCGATTTTGGCAGCCAGGTCGTTCAAGAATGCTCCGGGCAGGCCGATTTCATACGGGATGCCGCAGTGCTCGGCAAGGAAGCGGGCGGCCGGCAGCCCCAGGGGCGAGACGACGAGATTCTTCCGGCAGCACGGCTGCGTGAAATCCGTCAGCCGGTCGTAGCAGCAGACGGCTGACCAGCCTTCCTCCCGCAGGGCATCTGCCAGACGGCCGCGTTTTCCTGCGGAAAAATCGAGCGGTGTCAGGCCGAGCAGGCCGATGGTTCCGCAGTGCCCAGCCGTCTGCCCTTTGGCAAAGGCGCGGCAGAGCGCGAGCAGGGCCTTGCCGCCGCCCGCGTCGTAGAGCTTCGTGCCGTCGCTGTCCACCGCGATGGCCGGGAGGCCCGTCGCCTTCTTTGCCATGCGCGTGAGCGCCCGGTAATCCGTGCCGATGACGGCCGGTACGGGCGTGCCGATGAAGGCGATGAACTGCGGCTCAATCTCCTCGCAGGCCAGACGGACCTTCTCGATGAGCTTGTCGTCGCGCCCCATGATGGCATCCATATCGCGCAGGCCCGCGCTGAATACGGCACTTTTCGCGCCCTCCTCCTGCCAGCGCGGCTCGTCAAAGCCGCAGATATTGCCGGCGCAGCCGCCCGCGTCGACGATGACGACCATGCCGCCGAGCGGGTAGAGCACGGCCGCGGCGCCCGAGGTATCCGGAGCGAACGGCGGCAGGTATAAACGCAGTCCCTTCATTTCGTGGCCTCCTTCCTGCTGCCCTTGGTGTTTGCCGCTTCCGCGGCCGCCATGGTCTCCGTCATCACATGGAACAAGCTGCGCACGCCCTGATGGCCAAATGGCTGGCATTCCTCATTCCATGGCACCTGTGCGGCTCCGGGATGGTAGTAGCAGGCATCGGCACCCAGCGCGAGCTCGACGGGATGCTCGCATTCCTCATAGTGCAGCATGGACGGCGAGAGGTTCGTGTAAAGCCTGGTCCTGGGCGCGAGAGAAGCGAGCCGGCGGATGTAGAAGAAGTCCGTGGGACTTGGCACGGCAAAGATCTCGCGGACCTCAACTCCTGCCTTAAGGAGTGCCAGCGCGAGCTCGAAGGGGTTCGCGTTCAGGCGGCTGCCGACGGCGACGGAAAGCCCCCGATACCGCGAGACGAACGCATCGCGCGCGGCCTCGGCCTGCTCGCGGTACGCGCTGTCATCCAGGCGAACGCCGAGCACATGAGCGAGCCCTTCGTACTGCCGGGTAATCTTGTCCGTCTCGTAGAGGCGCTTGAGCTCGATGGCCGGAATCTGCAATTCCTGCTGGAACCAGCTCGCGGCCTGGCGGGCCTCGGGATCGAGCACGAGATTGAAGTTGGCGGCGGAAAGCGCTTCGTAGGACGCGAAGTCATGGCAGCGCGCGAGTTCGCCGATGTGGCGCACGCCGATGCTTTGGAGCAGGGCATAGAGCTCCGAGTCATCGGCCAGCGGCGTGAAATAGCCCAGGAGATTCACCTGGCTGCTGCGCTTCTTGCGCGGCTTCAGCAGGCTGTAAACGGTCTGGCGGATGGCGGTCATCGGCGGCAGGCGGCTCTCACGCGTCAGCGCGTACATGTAGCAGGGGCGCACGGGCAGTGCGAGCCGCGCTTCCACCTGCCGGCAGACGCGCTCCATATCCGTGCCGAGCAGGGCGTCGACGCAGGTGATGCAGATCATGAGGGCCGTGGGCACAGTCTCGCGGCTCTTCACGAAGGCCTCGGCCGCGGCCGGAATCTTGCGCAGGTGCTTGCCCGTCACGATGTCATTTTCCGAGAGCATCAGGTACGCAAAGCGCTCGCCGTAGCCGCCCGGTACCTGCAGGGCTTTCGTGTTGCGGCCGCAACAGCCCGGGGCAATCAGGAGCATGATGCTGCCGGGCACCGAGAGGCCCGCGCGCTTGACGCCGAAGCCCTGGGCGCCCGGCGAATTGAAGTCGAGCGCCGCGGGTGAATTGTAGATGAGGTGCGTATCCGTCTGGAGCTCGGCGGGGATGGCCTCCGGTCCGCAGGCAGCCAGCTCCTCCATGGTCAGGAAATACGGAACGCCCAGCTGGCGTACATCTGGCATGATGATCCCTCACTTTCAGGGCGCCGGCGAAGGAGCGGCGTCCTCGCCGGCGAGCAGGCGGTCAGCAAGCTCCAGGAATTTCCGGCTGATGGGCAGCGTCCTGTCGCCCTCAATCACCGTCATGCCGCGCTCCTCATACACATTGATGGCATCGCTGCGCGGGATATCGGCAATGATGGCGAGCCCATGATTCTTGGCGAACGATTCCACCTTGTTGCGTTCATCCGGCACATTGCGGCGGTTAAGGATGACGCCGCTGACCTTCGCATAGCCCCGGTCGGCAAAATTCTCGACTGCCTTGGCGATATTGTCCGCCGCGTAGAGCGCCATCTTCTCGCCCGAGGTCACAATGAGCACGTCTTCGGCATACCCTTCGCGGATCGGCGCGGCAAACCCGCCGCAGACGACATCGCCGAGCACGTCGAAGAGCACGACATCGGGCCGGAACGTCTCAAAGAGCTCGAGGTCCTCGAGCAGGCCGAACGTCGCGATGATGCCGCGTCCCGCACAGCCGAGCCCCGGCGTCGGCCCGCCCGTCTCGATGCAGAGCACGCCGCCGAAGCCCTCGCGCGAGATTTCCGCGAGACTCTCCGGCTCCCGGTCGTACTCGCGCATATAGCCCATGACGGAGAGCAGCGGCTTGCCCCCGAGCAGATTGATGGTCGAATCGGCCTTCGGGTCGCAGCCAATCTGGATGACGCGCTTCCCCCGTGCAGCGAACGCCGCCGCCAGATTGCTCGTCATCGTCGACTTGCCGATGCCACCCTTGCCGTAAATCGCGATCTTGCGCATGATAGAACCCCCTGTTGCAAAAAAGTATCTAGTCTTTATTATATCGACAAAAAAACATACTTTCAATTTATTCTTATTCGTATCGTCTTGCTGAGCAAGGTTCAGCCTGGTGCAAAAGACAGTGCAGGCGCTTGACGGCATGATTGTTCGGGAAAGTAAAGGTGGCAATGTTCCTTATGACTATTGATGAAAATCATGCGGGCGCGACAAATTAACGCTGGCAGAGATGGAACCATTGCTGTTGCAAGCAGGAAATTGAAATTTTTTAGCGAATATATATGTGCAAATTTATATAGAAACACTAGTTTACAGCTTTTAAACCGCTTGCACATTGCTCCAAGCCAATGCTTGTAAGGCCTTGGCAATGTGCTGGAATTAGAACATCTTCTGCTCGTAGTAGTTCGTCTCAATGCTCCAGCGGAGCTTGTAGAGTTTGAGCGGATAAAACGTCATGAGCCTGGAGCTGGTGTCACGAAGTGCCTTACTCTCCTGCCAGGCAATGCTCATGTGCAGGGCCATTGGGTCCACGGTGCTAAAAAAAGAGGCAACGCAAGCCACTCTTGCTCAGCGTCACATAGGCATGGACGGTGCGGTCACCAAAGATGCGCGTTTTCACCAGCCGGTGGGCGACAAGGCAAGATAGGCGCCTGCCGGAGCGCCTCCGGCACTATGGCAAGAGCCCGCAGAGCTAGGGCTTGTCAAATGGATGCATCCGTAACGAGTCCATTGCCAAGGGGACGGTAATAGCTGTTGAGCGATGCATCCGTCTGCTTCGACAGGAATTGCCGGAACAGGCAGCACACTGACGGAGCTGACTCCAACGCCAGCTGAGCGATGAGGAACCGTTTGGTTTGTGGTGAATCTATTATACACTAGCAGGAGCTACGTGATTTTATTATGTCTCAAAAGCTGTAAACTACTGATTTATGTGATATAATGATATATTAAATCTAGTTACAAAAGGAGAGTACTAGAGTGAATCGAGAAGTCTATAATACAATACGAAAACTAGCTGATAAATATGCAAAGGATTTAAAGAATCAAGTTGACTTAAGAATCGAAGAAATGAAAAGTGATGATAATTCTCATTACCTCGTTTATCGTGTCTTGGGTATTTCAAATAAAGAAGGAAATCTTATTGATCTATACCAAAATAAAGGACGTTTTTTGTATAAGTATGCAGGTGCTTTTTTAGAAGAAGCCGCTGTTTATTGCATGAAATATAAATATCCTAATGCGGCAAAGATTAAAATACCAAATACGTTAGGGACTCGTCCTAAGAAATTTGAAATTGATTGTCTAGTTGGTAATATAGCGCATGAAATAAAATGGCGCGATGCAACTACGGACGGAGATCATATTACGAAAGAGCATACACGTGTAAAAGCAATAAGCGCAAAGGGATATATACCTGTTAGAGTTATGTTTTATTATCCTCAGCGTGGGCAAGCTAAAAAAATACAAGAAACATTGGAAACACTATATATAGGAATAGGCGGGAAGTACTATTATGGTGATTCAGCTTGGAATTATATAAAAGAGTTTACGGGGATTGATTTGCTTGAAATAATGGAGCAAATTGCTGATTCTCGCGAGTAATAATGCTGTATAATTCTGATTGCCTAGAAGTAATGAAGGATTTTTCTAGTGATTCGATAGATATGATATATCTTGATCCGCCGTTTTATACACAGAGAATCCAGTCATTATCAGATAAAAATGGAAGAAAATATAAATTCGCAGATACCTGGGACTCCTTGGATGATTATTTATCTTTTATGCGTGTTCGTATTAAAGAGATGAAGCGAATACTAAAGCCTACGGGTGGAATTTTTCTTCACTGTGATACATCTGCGTCTCATTATTTGCGGATTTTGCTAGATGAAGTGTTCGGAGTTGCTAATTTTAGAAGTGAGATAATATGGACGTATAAAAGATGGTCGAACTCTAAAAAAGGGTTATTGCCTGCACATCAAACTATTTTTTATTACACAAAAGGAAAAAACTATAAATTCAATATTATTTATGGTAACTATTCGGCAACAACAAACCTTGACCAGATTTTACAAGAGAGAGTGAGAGATAAAAAAGGAAAAGCAGTTTATAAACGCGATGAAAATGGAGAAATCGTTACTGCGAAAGAAAAGAAAGGAGTTCCGATTTCCGATGTTTGGGAGATTCCATTTTTGAATCCTAAAGCAAAGGAAAGAACAGGGTATCCAACTCAAAAGCCGATAGAATTATTGGAACGAATAATAAGAATTAGTACAGATGAAGGGGATTGTGTTTTAGATCCATTTTGTGGTAGCGGTACAACTTTGGTTAGTGCAAAACTTTTAAATCGTGATTACATTGGTATTGATATAAACCCTGACGCTATTGAAATTACAAAAAAAAGACTTGCTGATCCATATAAAACGACTTCTATATTATTGAAGGTTGGTGCGGCTGCATATAGAACAAAAAATGAAACTGAATTGTCTATACTAAATCAATTTGAATGTGATATAGTACAAAGAAATAAAGGAATAGATGCCTTTTTAAAAAGACATTATTTTGGTTGTCCTGTTGCAATTAGAATTCAACGCGATAATGAATCTTTTAAAGATGCACTCTCCATGCTTGTTTCTGCAAGTAAGAAAAAGAATTGTAGTTTTGGAATCCTTATAACATACGAGAAAAATTTAAATAGTAAAATAAATATTCCTTCTAATATAATTGTTATAAATAAATACAGTACGCAGTTTGAAATTGAATTGGATAAAAAAACTGCGAAATGAGAGAAGGAAATATAATAGGTGGTTGAATTAAATATCGATAAATCAAGCGAGCTGCAGCAGATTAGCTCGCTTGATTTGTAAATTACTCAAACTTCGCACACCTGAATCCCTCATAAGATAAGGACCCATCAGGTTTGCAGACATCTATCAATATCACATCATGCACACTGTATTAGGTATCTTCCCCAGAAATCGGGCGGTTTTGCCAGGAACAGATTGAGCAACTTCTTAAGCTGCTTT
>NZ_QRVW01000029.1:0-30542 GCF_003458855.1 Mitsuokella sp. AF21-1AC | reverse complement strand
AGGCGCTCGTTCGTGGTGGCCGTATCTCTCAGCGACTTGTATTATGATACAGGATAGCGCTGCGTTTGTCAACACCCTTTTATAAAAAATATAAAAAGGCCTGCATGCGACTGCAGGCCTCGTGATCTTAAACCGAAGCCATCCCCTGTATGCTTATGCCATGATCTTGCGGAACAGCTCCTTGACCTGATCAGGCGTGGCTTCGCGCGGGTTACCCGGATAGCAGGCATCCTTCAGTGCATCGTCAGCCAGCTGATCAAGATCTTCTTCCTTGATCTTATCGAGTGTAGCCGGAATGCCAACATCCGCGGAGAGTTTCTTGACCGCATCGATGGCTGCCGTGCGGTACTCTTCCTGGCTCATGCTGTCAACGTCCTTGACGCCCATCGCACGTGCTACCTCGCGCAGGCGCGTGCCGGTATATTCCTTATTGAACTCCATGGAAATCGGCAGCAGCATCGCGCAGGCAACACCATGCGGCGTATCATAGTGAGCAGAAAGCGTATGCGCCATCGCATGGTCGATGCCAAGCCCCACGTTCGAGAAGCCCATGCCGGCGATATACTGTCCAAGTGCCATACCGGCACGTCCCTGCGGATCATTCTCCACGGCCTGACGCAGATTCTCGGCAATCAGGCGAATGGCCTCAATATGCATCATATCGGTCATTTCCCAGGCGCCCTTCGTCGTGTAGCCTTCAATTGCATGCGTCAGGGCATCCATGCCGGTCGAAGCCGTAAGTCCCTTCGGCATCGAAGACATCATGTCGGGGTCGATGACGGCATAAGCCGGTATATCATGCTCATCCACGCAGACGAACTTACGGACCTTCTCAGGATCCGTGATGACGTAGTTGATCGTGACCTCAGCAGCTGTGCCTGCCGTTGTCGGCACGGCAATGGTCTTTACGGCATGGTGTTTCGTCGGCGCCACGCCCTCGAGCGAACGCACATCGGCAAATTCCGGGTTCTTGATAATGATGCCGACTGCCTTCGCCGTATCCATCGAGGAACCGCCGCCAATGGCGATGATGGAGTCAGCGCCGGCTTCCTGATAAGCCTTGACACCATCCTGTACATTCTTGATGGTTGGATTTGGTTTGATTTCTGAATACAGCGTATAATCGATACCCGCTTTTTCGAGCAGATCCGTGACCTTGGCCGTCACACCGAATTTCACCAGATCCGGGTCAGAGCAGACAAAGATTTTATGAAAGCCCTCGCGCTGTGCAATGCCTGGGATTTCTTCGATGGCACCCTTGCCATGATACGAGACTGTGTTCAAGACGATACGATTGACCATGATAAAACCTCCTGCAACATCATATATGTGAAATCTCTAACTTCCTTTTTATTATACGCTATAAACGCAAAACATGCTACTATAAACAGAAATTTTATCTCAAAAAATAATCATAAAACAAGAATTTACGAAGATTTAGTCTGCCAAATCCCCCCGCTTGCCCCTCCGGGCAATAAGCCATAGCAAAGACAGCAAAAGACCGCAGTCCTTTTGAACTGCGGTCTTTTTACTGCCTGACAGAGCCCTTTTGAGCTCCGTCTCTATGCAAGAGATTCACACGCGGTGAATTATTTGTTCATTGCTTCCTGTACAGCAACAGCAACAGCAACGGTCATGCCGACCATCGGGTTGTTGCCGGCGCCAATGAGGCCCATCATGTCGACGTGTGCCGGAACGGAGGAAGAACCTGCGAACTGAGCATCACCGTGCATACGGCCCATCGTATCCGTCATACCATAGGAAGCCGGGCCGGCTGCCATGTTGTCCGGATGGAGCGTACGGCCCGTGCCGCCGCCCGAAGCAACCGAGAAGTACTTCTTGCCCTTCTCGATGCAGGCTTTCTTGTAGCAGCCTGCAACCGGATGCTGGAAGCGCGTCGGGTTCGTGGAGTTGCCCGTGATGGAGATATCAACATCCTCATGCTCCATGATGGCAACGCCTTCCTGAACGGAGTCAGCACCGTAGCACTTAACTTTTGCACGCTCAGGATCCGAGCCGTACTTGATTTCCTCAACAATGTTGAGTTTGCCCGTCTTGAAGTCGTAATCCGTTACGACATACGTGAAGCCGTTGATGCGGCTGATGATCTGAGCAGCATCCTTGCCGAGGCCGTTGAGGATGACGCGCAGCGGGTTCTTGCGAACCTTGTTTGCCGTCTTGGCGATACCGATAGCACCCTCTGCAGCCGCGAAGGACTCGTGGCCAGCGAGGAATGCGAAGCAGCCAGCATCCTCGGAAAGGAGCATAGCGCCGAGGTTGCCGTGACCAAGACCAACCTTGCGGTGGTCAGCAACGGAACCCGGTACACAGAAAGCCTGCAGGCCTTCGCCGATAGCCTTGGCAGCATCAGCAGCCTTCGTGCAGCCCTTCTTGATGGCGATAGCAGCACCGAGCGTATAAGCCCATTTTGCATTCTCGAATGCGATCGGCTGCAGATCCTCTACGATCTGGTACGGGTTGATGCCCTTCTCGTCGCAGACTTTCTTGGCATCTTCAATGGAAGCCAGACCATACTGTTTGCAGACTTCGTTGATTTGATCAATACGGCGCTCATAGCCTTCGAATAATGACATTCTATTCATTCCTTCCTTTTACCTTGAAACCCGGAATCTCGTCACGCAGCGATATTACTCTTCGCGCGGATCGATGAACTTAACGCCGTCTTTGAAGCGGCCCTTCGTGCTCGTGTTGGCCTTGATTGCCTCATTGGCATCCTTGCCAGCACGGACAGCTTCCATGACTTTGCCGAGCTGTACGACTTCGTAGCCGATGATGCGGCCTTCGTTGTCGAGAGCGAGCTTCGTGACGTAGCCTTCTGCGAGTTCGAGGTAACGCGGGCCCTTCTTCAGCGTGCCGTAAAGCGTACCAACCTGGCTGCGCAGGCCTTTGCCGAGGTCATCGAGGCCAGCGCCGATTGGCAGACCATCATCGGAGAACGCCGTCTGGCTGCGGCCATAGGCAATCTGGAGGAAGAGTTCACGCATAGCGGTGTTGATGGCATCGCAGACGAGGTCCGTGTTGAGAGCCTCGAGGACCGTCAGGCCCGGCAGGATCTCAGCAGCCATAGCTGCGGAATGCGTCATGCCCGAGCAGCCGACCGTCTCAACGAGGGCTTCCTGGATGATGCCGTCTTTGACGTTGAGCGTCAGTTTGCAGGCACCCTGCTGCGGAGCGCACCAGCCAACACCGTGCGTCAGGCCGCTGATGTCCTGGACATTCTTGGATTTTACCCATTTGCCTTCTTCAGGAATCGGGGCAGCACCGTGATGTACTTCCTGTGCTACGCATGCCATGTCTTCCACTTTCTGTGAATAAGCAATCATTGTTCGTATTCCTCTCTTTTCTAAAATATAATACTGAGGTGCATTCTCTCTGGGGCCAGCACAGAGGGCAGTCGCCTGCCCCTCCCTGCTCAAGGGAATGCTGCCTCTACCGCACAATTAAAGCTCTACGAGGTTCTTGCCCGTCATTTCTTTCGGGATATCAAGACCAGCCAGCGTCAAGAGCGTCGGTGCGATGTCGCAGAGCGCGCCATCCTTGACGGACTTGACACGATCCGAAACGACGATGAACGGTACAGCGTTCGTCGTGTGCTTCGTGAACGGCTGGTTGTTGACGTAATCCATCATCTTATCGGCATTGCCGTGGTCAGCCGTGATGCAGACCTCGCCGCCGACTTCCTTGATGGCTGCGACGAAGCGGCCGACGCAGGAGTCAACCGTCTCAACAGCCTTGACGACTGCCGGGAAGACGCCCGTATGGCCAACCATATCGCAGTTTGCATAGTTGAGGATGATGAAATCGTACTTCTCGGAACGGATGGCCTCACAGACCTTATCCGTAACCTCAACAGCGCTCATTTCCGGCTTGAGGTCGTACGTGGCGACCTTTGGGCTCGGAACGAGGATGCGGTCTTCGCCCTTGTACGGTTCCTCAACACCGCCGTTGAAAAAGAACGTGACATGCGCGTACTTCTCCGTCTCAGCGATGCGGAGCTGCGTGAGACCGTTGTCCTGGATGATCTCGCCGAGCGTCTTGTCGATGTGCTCCGGCGGGAATGCAACAGCTGCATTCATGCCGTCCTCATACTGGGAGAACGTAGCGAACGGAATCTTGAGATCTTCGTCACGCTCAAAGCCGTCGAACGTCTCATCGACGAATGCATGCGTGAGCTGACGTGCACGGTCCGGACGGAAGTTGAAGAAGATGGCACCGTCGCCGTTCTTCATGCCCTCGTAGCCCTTGACGACGAACGGTACGACAAACTCGTCGTTGACGCCGTTCTCATAGCTTGCTTTGAGGCCAGCCACCGGATCATCTGCGACAACGCCTTCTGCATGAGCGATGGCCTCATAGGCCTTCTGCTCACGATCCCAGCGATGATCGCGGTCCATGGCATAATAGCGGCCGGCAACCGTTGCGATCTTGCCGACACCGATTTCCTTGCATTTTGCCTCAAGCTCCTCAAGGTACGGCTGTGCGCTCTGCGGCGGCACATCGCGGCCATCGAGGAATGCATGGACGTAGACGTCCTTGACACCCTGCTGCTTGGCCATCTCGAGGAGTGCATAAAGGTGACCCTGGTGGCTGTGTACGCCGCCTGGGGAAACAAGGCCGAGGAGATGCACAGCACCGCCATTTGCCTTGGCATCCTGCATGATCTTGACGAGGACTTCATTCTTGAAGAAATCGCCATTCTTGATATCACGCGTGATGCGCGTCAGCTGCTGGTAAACCAGGCGGCCGGCACCGATGTTCGTATGACCGACTTCCGAGTTGCCCATCTGGCCGTCCGGCAGGCCGACGAATTCGCCGGAAGCCTGCAGATGGCTCGTATTGTAGTTTGCCATGAGGCCGTCGAGGACCGGAGTCTTCGCCGCTTCCACGGCATTGCTCTTATCGAGCTTGCCACCAAGGCCGCAGCCATCCATGATGATGAGAGCGACTGGTGCATGTTTGATTTTTGCCATTGTAGATTACTACTCCTTCTAAAGGAAACGAATTAGTAGTTTACGATCTCGCTGAAGTCCTTGGCCTTGAGCGATGCACCGCCAACGAGGGCGCCATCAACGTTCGGCTGCTTCATGAGGTCTTTGATCGTAGCCGGCTTGACGCTGCCGCCATACTGGATGCGGATACCGTCAGCTGCTTCCTGGCCGAATTCAGCGGCAACCGTCTTGCGGATGTGTGCGCAGACTTCTTCAGCCTGTTCGAAGGAAGCCGTCTTGCCCGTGCCAATAGCCCAGATCGGCTCGTAAGCGATGACGAGCTCTGCTACTTCTTCCGGCTTGAAGCCGGCAAGAGCAGCCTTGACCTGGCCAGCGACGAAGTCGAGGTAAACGCCAGCTTCGCGCTGCTCGAGGGACTCACCGCAGCAGATGATCGGCGTGATGCCGGCAGCAAAAGCAGCATGAGCGCGCTTGTTGACGCCCTCATCCGTCTCGCCGAAGTAGCCGCGGCGCTCGCTGTGACCGAGGACGCAGTAGTCTACGCCAATCTCGTTGAGCATGCCCGTGGAGATCTCGCCCGTGAAGGCACCGTTCTTTTCCCAATGAACGTTCTGGGCGCCGACATGGATGTTCGTGCCAAGAGCGGCATCAGCAACAGCAGCGAGAGCCGTAGCCGTCGGGCAGACGACAACCGTTACCTTGGCATCCTTGACAAGCGGAGCCAGACCGCGGACGAGGTTCTTGCCCTCGACGATCGTATTGTTCATTTTCCAGTTGCCTGCAATAATCGGAGTTCTTGCCATTTTAAAAAATACCCCCTAAATGCTTATCTGCATATCCGAAGGAGCGCAGAGCGGCCCCCCGGATCCTAAAACATCTTATTTGTCAGCGAGTGCCGCAATGCCCGGCATCTCTTTGCCTTCGAGGAACTCAAGCGTAGCGCCGCCGCCCGTGGAGACATGGGAGATCTTGTCCGTCAGGCCCGTCTTCTTGAGGGCTGCAACAGAATCGCCGCCGCCGACGATGGAGATTGCGCCGTTCTCCGTAGCCTTGGCAACAGCCTTGGCAACAGCGAGCGTGCCTTTTGCGAAAGCATCAAACTCAAATACGCCCATCGGTCCGTTCCAGATAACCGTCTTGGCGCCTTCAAGAGCTTTCGTGTACTCTTCCGACGTCTTCTTGCCGGAATCGAGTGCCTGCCAGCCATCGGGAACCTTGTCGACATCAACGGTCTTCGTGTTGGCATCAGCTGCGAACTTGTCAGCGATGACGAGATCAACCGGCAGGACAACCTTTACGCCCTTGTCAGCAGCCTTCTTGAGCAGCTCACGGGCAAGATCGTACTTATCCGGCTCACAGAGGGAATCACCGATTGGCAGGCCCTTGGCTGCATCAAACGTATGAGCCATGCCGCCGCCGATGATGATCGTATCGACTTTGTCGATCATGTTGCTGATAACGCCGATCTTATCGGAAACTTTGGCGCCGCCGATGATGGCAACAAACGGATGCTGCGGGTTCTCAAGCGTCTTGCCGATGTAGTTGATTTCTTTTTCCATCAGGAAGCCGGCAACCGTCTCGATGTACTTCGGAACGCCTGCGTTCGAAGCATGTGCACGGTGGGAAACACCGAAAGCATCGTCGACTGCGAGGTCGCAGCCGGAAGCAAGCTGCTTCGCGAACTCAGGATCGTTCTTCTTCTCTTCCTTATGGTAGCGGAGGTTCTCAAGCAGCAGGACCTCGCCCGGCTTCAGCGCAGCCTTTGCGGCATCCGCCTCAGCGCCGACGCAGTCGGATACCCACTTGACATCACGGCCGAGCAGCTCGGAGAGGTGCTTGACAAGATACTTCGTGGAGAACTTGTCCTCGCGAGCCTCGGTCGGACGGCCGATGTGGCAGGCGATGACGAGAGCTGCACCATGATCGAGCAGATAGTTCAGGGTCGGCAGCGTGCGGACCATGCGCGTATCGTTCGTGATGTTCATCTTGTCGTCAAACGGAACATTGTAATCGACGCGGACAAATACTTTCTTGCCGTTTACGTCGATATCTTTGATGGTTTTCTTGTTCATCGTAAAACCTCCAGGGTTTATTTTCTCATAATAAATGAGGTCCGGCCCAAACAAACGGCCGGACCTCAAGAGATCTTCTACTGTATTCAGTTGAGAACGCTTAATTCAATTACTTAACTTCCTCAGCGAAGTATTTGATCGTGCGAACCATCTGGCTCGTGTAGGAGTTCTCGTTGTCGTACCAGGAAACAACCTGTACGAGGGAGTTGCCGTCGCCCGTATGGGAAACCATCGTCTGCGTAGCATCGAACAGGGAGCCATAACGCATGCCGACGATATCCTTCGAAACGATCTCGTCCTCGTTGTAGCCGAAGGACTCCGTCTGAGCAGCCTTCATAGCAGCGTTGATGCCCTCAACCGTAACTTCACCCTCAACAACAGCATAGAGCAGCGTCGTGGAGCCCGTCGGGGTCGGAACGCGCTGTGCAGCGCCGATGAGTTTGCCGTTCAGATCCGGCAGAACGAGGCCGATAGCTTTAGCAGCACCCGAGGAAGCCGGAACGATGTTCTCGGAAGCAGCACGGCTGCGGCGGAGGTTACCCTTGCGCTGCGGGCCATCGAGTACCATCTGGTCGCCCGTGAAAGCGTGAATCGTCTGCATGATGCCGCTCTTAATCGGAGCGAACTTGTTCAGAGCGTCAGCCATCGGTGCGAGGCAGTTCGTCGTGCAGGATGCAGCGGAGATAACTTTCGTGCCAGCCGGGATCGTCTTGTGGTTCGTGTTGTAAACGATCGTCGGGAGGTCGTTACCAGCCGGAGCGGAGATAACAACTTTCTTAGCGCCCGCTACGAGATGAGCAGAAGCCTTCTCCTTGGACGTGTAGAAGCCCGTGCACTCGAGAACGACATCTACATCATGCTTAGCCCAAGGAATGTCTTTTGCATCACGCTCAGCATAGATCTTGATCGTCTTGCCTTTGACCGTGATCGTACCAGCTTCGTCATCAGCGGAAACCGTGTCAGCGTACTCGTACTTGCCCTGGGAAGAATCGTACTTCAGCAGGTATGCGAGCATGGACGGCTTCGTGAGGTCGTTGATAGCAACAACTTCATAACCCTCAGCATCGAACATCTGACGGAATGCGAGACGGCCGATACGACCAAAACCATTGATAGCAACTTTTACTGCCATTTGAAAATTACCCCCTAAATATTCTTAGAAGTTCAGTTCTTACAGGTCAATAATACAATAATCGCGGGCCAGATGTCAATGCTTTTATCATAAATTGAAGCAATTACAGAATAGCCAAAAGCATTTATTATCCGAATATTATATACAAAATCTTTAACAAGAAACTTTCGCGGCCCAACTCCCGTCAAACACTGATAAACAATAGGATTTCACGTAAAAAAAGGCGTCTTGACAAGCAAAAATACTTGTCAAGGCGCCGTCATAATCATAAATGGAATTAATAGATCAAGGCTTACTCTGCGGCTTCCTCTTTATCCATTTTCTCCAGGGCCAGCAGGGCCTGTACGAGGATGGCACACTCGAGACGCTTTTTCTGGATTTCACAGCCGACTTCATACGGCTGACGGATGTCGCCGTGGAAAAGGTCGGCATTGGCATGGCAGCCGCCCGAGCAGAAGAAACGCGCCCAGCAGTCGCGGCACTTTTCCTTGTTGAGCACATGGCTCTCACGGAAATAAGCGGGCAGCTCCGTATTCGTGACCCCATCGTAGATACTGCCGAGTTTGTAGCCTTCGCGGCCGACGAACTGATGGCACGGATAGAGGTCGCCGTTCTCGGAAACCGCAACGTACTCATGGCCGGCACCACAGCCCGAAAGACGCTTGGCAACGCACGGACCATTCGAGAGATCCATGTTGAAATGGAAGAACCAGAAGCCACGTCCCTCGCGGTGACGCTTCATGTAGGCCTCGGTCAGGCGGTCGTACTCCTCACGGATGCGCGGCAGGTCCTCCTCCGTGAAGCCCAGCGGGCTGTCCTTCATGACAACCGGCTCAACCGACAGGATGTTGAAGCCCTCATCGACCATCGAGAGGACATCCTTCGTGAAGTCCATGTTGTTGTGCGTGTACGTGCCGCGCAGATACGTATAGACGCCGCGATAATCGTAGTCCCCGCCCTTACGGCTCGCAATGCACTTCTTGAAGTTCTTCACGATGCGGTCATAGGTGCCGTGCCCGCCGGCATCTGGACGCATGGCGTCGTTGACTTCCTTGCGGCCGTCGAGGGAAAGCACGAGTGAGAAGTCATTGTCGTTGAGCCATTTGATGTTCTCATCATTCAACAGCATGCCGTTTGTCGTCATCGTGAGCTTGAATTTCTTGCCCGTCTCTTTCTCACGCTGGCGCGCATACTCCGTCACGGCCTTGACAGTCTTCATGTTCATGAGCGGTTCACCGCCGAAGAAATCGACCTCGCAGTGCTTGCGCGGGCCGCAGCTCTCAATGAGAAAATCGATGGCATGCTTGCCGACTTCCGGCGTCATAACAGCGCGTTCCTGGCCGTAGCTGCCGCCGTCGCCGAAGCAGTACTTGCAGCGCAGGTTGCAGTCCTGTGCGACCATGAGGCAGATTGACTTGATGAGCCCTTTCTGCTTGAACGTTGGCGGCACATCGATATCCGGTGCAAAGAGCTCGCCCATCTGCATGAGCTCGTGAAGCTCGCCGAGCGCCTCGCGCAGATCTGCCTCCGGGTATGTCTCCTTCAGGGCTGCCACGACGGCCTCATCGTTCGTGCCGTCAAAGATGTCCATCATGTCATAGATCATCTTATCGACGACGTGGACCGCCCCGCTGTTGATATCGAGCAGGATGTAATGGCCGCCCTGTTCGAATTTATGGATTTTCGCTTTCATCGTTACTCCTTTGATAGAAAAAAGCCTTCCCAAATGGGAAGGCTCTTCACGAAAACTTATTTCTCGCAAACCTGATTGCCTACCGTGCAGGAAGTCTTGCAAGCAGACTGGCAGGATGCCTGGCACTCACCGCAGCCGCCCGTCTTGAGCGAAGCCTGCATCGAAGGTTTGTTGACCGTCTTGATGTGTTTCATCGTCAGCCCTCCTAACTAGATAAAAATGCTATCTTCTTTTTATTTTATCTGTTTTCCAGATGGAACGCAAGATTTAATTATTCGACGGCATCATGATGATATTGACCGGCAGGTTGGATGCCCCCGGCGGCGAGAACTCAAAAACCGTCTTCTTATCATTCTCATACGTGCCGAGATCAGCCAGCTCCGTATATTCCGTGAGCAGTGCCAGCCCCTCATTGCGCGCCTGCTCGGCATTCGGTGACTCCGGCGGCGTGCTGTCGCCGAAGAAGGTGCGCCCATAAGGTGTCGAGAGCATGCGGGAAGGATTCGTGCCGTACTGCACAGTCATCGCACCGGCGTAGACGCCGCCGAGCGGGCTCAGGAAATACTGCGTGGCGCCACTCCCCGTGGTCGGAATCTCCAGCCGGTAAAGAACGCCGTAATTGCCGTAATCGATAACCTGGCTGCCGTCCGTCGCATCGATGCCGACGCGGTAACGGTCATGGAGATCATCGGCCAGCGGGAAATACACGATGCCATCCTGCGCCGGATCGTATGGCGTCTGAGATGTCACGATGCGATCCATGCCATGGAAGGTGCCGCGCAGCCGCTGTTCATCCTTCGGCAGCACGCGGGCCGACTTGAGGAATTCAATGGGATCCTGATCAGCAGGATACATGATGACGGACACCTTCACCTTGCGGCTGGCCGTGAAATCATAGACGCCGTAGACAAGCTGCCCGGGCTGCAGGACGGTTTCATCCATCTGTGACTGCAGCAGCTTCTTGTTGTCCGGACGCAAATAGATGAGCTCATGGCGCGAACCGTTGAAGTACGCCTCCTGCGTATTCTTGCCGACATCCAGGTAATCGCCGCTCGGCGCACTCGTACCGCCGCGCGTCACACGCACGATGGCAGAGCCGTCACCGTCATTTTCCAGCACCACCGCGACCTTTTTCGGCGCGTTGCTGCTGTTCAGGTGATAGTAGAGCACGCGGGCATCTCCCGCCACACTGTCCTGGTAGAGGATGCCGTCCTCCGTGACGGATTCCGGGCTGTCGGAAAAAATCAGCGTCCCGCCCGTGTCCTCAGACTCCACTGGCCACATGCGCATCATGTGAGACTTGGCGCGCCATTTATTTTCTTCTGCCATGCGCTGCCGCAGGATGGCCGCCACGCGCTGCTGGATATTCAAAGCCGTCGCCTCCCCGGTCTTCGGTGCTGGCTGCACCGCCTTCTTATGCCGGTCCTTCCTGCTCTTCTTCTCAGTCCTGCCCGCCGCTTTCTCAACGGTTTCCTGATTCACAGCAGCTGCCACGGGAGCAGTCAGGTCCTTTTCTGCCACCAGCTGTCCGGACGCCTTCACCGTATCAAGAGACGGCTGCTCCGAAAGCAATATATCCTTAGCGGAAGCATTGCCGGGAAGCATCACATTCCCTGCCAGCAAACAGGCCAGCACGCCCGCCACCATATACTTCTTGCCTTTTATCATCCTGCCTTCAATTCCTCCTTACCGTGATCGGTAAATCTTCTCCATTTTCACCAGCCAGATGCTGATGGATTCCGAGTTTTGTGAATACCTCTGCCTTGAACAGGCGCAGCTTGAACTCCAGCAAGCCAAAGCGCGGATGGGGGATATTGACGCGCTGCATGAGGTATGGATTCGTCGCAAACGTGTTGTAACCGGCATCGCCCGTCACAGCAGTCAAGTAGTCATTCTGCTGCAGCAGGGCCGGCAGACTGGCATCAAACGCACCATTCGGATAAGAGAACGTGAAGATCGTATGGATTCCGTTCCACTCCATGAGCAGCTTGGAGAGGCGCACCTCGTCGGCACGCATTGCCGGCGGCAGCTGCGTCAGCGGCTGATGATTCGCCGTATGGCTGCCGATCTCAATGCCGCGCCCCTGCATGTCGCGCAGTTCATTCCAGGTCAGATATCCCGGCTGGCCGATGTTGTTCGTCACGACATAAACCGTTGCCTTCATCCCGTATTCCTCGAGTATCGGCAGCAGCGTCGTATAATTATCTTCATAGCCATCGTCGAACGTCAGGATCAGGGGCTTTTCCGGCAGCTCCTGCTTGCCCTTTTTCGCCTTCATGAAATCCAGCATGGAGATTGTCGTATATCCCTGGCTCTGCAAATACGAAAGCTGCTGGCGAAAATCCTCCGGCGGCACATTGTAACGATACGCATCTTCATCCGTATGTTCCGTTACCTGATGATACTCCAGCACCAGCACGCCTTCCGGCGATGGCGATGCCAGGATCCACAGGAAGACCGCCAACACGATGAAGCAGAGCCCTATGATCCATTTCTTCAAACGATTCACGAATGTTTCTCTCCTTCCGCAGCAAGTGCCATCGCATGCAGTTTCCGCAGGCGATGGTTCATGCCCGATTTGCTTACGCCCAATAATTCTCCAAGCTCCACGATGCTGGCATCGGGACGCGCCAGCCGTGCCTCAGCCGTTTCCCTGAGTTTTTTCGGCAAGGCCTCAAGACCGCCCTCCCGGGCCGCCAGGCGCCTGATATCCGCGACCTGCCGCCCGGCCGCATCCACCGTCTTCTGCAGATTGGCCGTCTCACAATTGACGAGGCGGTTGACCTGTTCACGCACCTCCTTGAGATTGCGCGCAATCTCAAAAGCCTCGACGGACTTGTCCGCCCGCAGCATGGCCAGAAAGTCAATGACGGCATCGCCCTCCTTGAGATAAACGATGTAATCTTCCTTGCGGTCGGTAAAGCCTACCGGGAACATCATGCGCCGCATCAGGGTATAGAGCAGATTGCCAAATCCGTAATTCCCGGTCACGAGCTCCAGATGGTAGCTCGCCTCCGGCCGGTTGACACTGCCCCCACCCAAGAAAGCGCCGCGCAGATAGGCCGCGCGGCAGCAGTTTTTCTTCAGGAGTTCCCGGTCTGACTCCATGTTGAGGCTCTCATCGTGCAGGAAGCCAAGATGTTCCAGCAAATCGGCCACAGCCGGCTCCGGCATGACCCGCACGGCATAGCTGTTGTGTTTCTTGAGACGGCGGCTGCGGCTGACCGTGATCTCCGTGCGCAGGCCGTGCCCTTCAAGCTTCAGCAGCTGCAGCGTCTTGCGCGCCACGGCGGCATTCTCCGTCGTGAAATTCAGGCCGAAGGTATGACGCAGGCCAAAGGTAATCGTAGCTCCCATGCGCAGCAGGGCAGCCAGCTCCGCATTGCGGCAGCAGGATTCCTCCGGGATGTAACGGGCCAGCTCATTCTTGACCTCAGTGGCAAATGACGGCATAACACCATCCTCTCATCTTGCTTGACACAAAATTCCCGCCTCAATGCGATTCGCGCATGTAATGATCACTGCCGAGGCCAGGGCGCAGGCCGTCCACCATTTTCATGACATTGCGGCAAAGCTTGTCCGGATCGTGGCGGATGAGATCCGTCTCATTGATGATATCCGCCTTGATGAAGCCGATGCCGAGTGTATTGATGGCATCCTCATCGACTTCGACCGGATACGCTCCCTGCTTGGCATACTGGGCCTTCATCTCTTTCGAGATTGTAGCGGAATTGACCAGCATGTAATCGATGACGCCGCGGCCGCCGTGATTGAGGATGGCCTTGGCATGCATCGACGCCGTATAGCCATCCGTCTCTCCCGGCTGGGTCATGACATTGCAGATATAGATCTTGACTGCCTTGCTCTTGCGCAGGGTTTCTGCCACACCATCAACCAGGAGATTCGGCATGATGCTCGTGTAGAGGCTGCCGGGCCCCAGGATGATGGCATCGGCATGCATCAGGGCATCGAGAGCAGCCTGCACGGGCTGGACATGCTGAGGGAAAAGCTTGACCCGGCGGATGCGCTTGTGCACCTCCGGGATATGGGACTCGCCCTCCACGATCGTGCCGTCCTCCATGATGGCATCGAGGCGCACATGCTCCTTGGAAGCCGGCAGGACTTCACCCTTGACGGCCAGGACCTTTGAGGATTCCCGCAGGGCCATCTCGACATCGCCCGTGACCTCGGTCATCGCCGCGATAAAGAGATTGCCAAAAGAATGGCCGGCCAGCTCACTCTTGCCCTTGAAGCGGTACTGGAACAGCTTTTCCATCAAGGGCTCGGTATCCGCCAGGGCCACGAGACAGTTGCGCAAATCGCCAGGCGGGATGATGCCGAGGTCTTCGCGCAGGCGCCCGGATGAACCGCCGTCATCGGCCACCGTGACAATCGCAGACACGTTTGATGTTGCAGACTTGATGCCGCGCAGCAGGACAGAGAGACCGTGGCCGCCGCCGATGACAGCGATGGACGGCCCCTTGCCGAGACGGCGTTTTTCGTAGATGATGTCAACCAATCGCTCTGAATTATCCGGCAGCAGGACCATGATGACCGAACGGATGACAAAACGCGTCGCCACCAGCATCAGAACGATTCCCAGGATGACGACAGCAATGCCTACGAGCGTCGTGAACATATAATTGTAGCTGCCCTTCCAGAGATAGACGACGCGGAAAATCGTCTCCTCGATGACATCGAGATATTTATAGTTGAAGACGAGCGCCAGCCCCAGGCTGACCAGCATGACACCGGCTGAAAACAGCAGCAGCCAGCGCTTGAATTTCATGCCGGGATAGAGCCATTTCAAAAGATGCATGCTCAACACTCCTCACGCACATGCTCTCGTACATCGTTCTTCATCAGGTCGCGGTGCTCCAGACGTGCTGAGAATCCCTGTGCATTGAGACGTTCATAGATATGTTTGGCAATATAAACGCTGCGGTGCATGCCGCCCGTACAGCCCACGGCAATGACCAGCTGGCTCTTGCCTTCCTTGATATACTGCGGCACAAGGAAATCCAGCATCTCATCGAGCAGCCGCGTGAACTCCCTGGTCACCGGCCATTTCGCGATGTATTCCGCTACCTCCGGCACCGCGCCGCTCTTGTGGCGCATGGATTCGATGTAGAACGGATTCGGCAGGAAACGCACGTCGAGGACCATATCCGCATCGAGCGGCATGCCGAATTTGAAGCCGAAGGAAAGGACATTGATATTCATCTGCTCGCCGCCCGATTTGCCGAAAAGACGGCGCAGCTTGTCGCGCAGGTCCACTTTCTTGAGCTCTGATGTGTCGATGATGTACGTCGCCTTGGCCCGTACCGGCGCCAGGCGCTCGCGTTCCTTCGCGATGCCCTCCGAGATTCTAGAATACGGCGCCATCGGGTGACGGCGGCGCGTTTCCTTGTAACGGCGGATGATTGCCGCATCGGAAGCATCCATGAAGAGCATCTCATACGGCACATCGTCCTGATCCATATCCTCGAGCGTATGCACGAACGTATCGAAGAATTCCCGGCTGCGCGTATCCACGACCAGTACAACACGGCGCACATGGCCGCCCGCATGCTTGCAGAGCTCCACGAATTTCGGAATGAACACCGGCGGCAGATTGTCAACACAGAAATAGCCCATATCCTCCAGGAAGCGGCTGGCCTGCGTCTTGCCGCCGCCAGACATGCCCGTCACGATAACCAGGCGAAACGAATCATCCACGATCTGCGTCAGTTTCTTGTGATCCTGTTCCGTTGTCATGATGATCATCCTCTCAGTACATAGTCATAGATAGCCTTGGCAAAGCCATTTTCTTCACAGGTCGTCGTCACGGCATCGCATACGGCCTTGACCTCCGGCACGGCGTTGCCCATCGCAATGCTGTGGCCGGCGGCCTTGAGCATTGGCAAATCATTGTTGGCGTCACCAATCGCCATGACCTCATCAAGCTTAACCCCCAGCTTATCCGCCAGATGCTGAATCCCCGCAGCCTTGGAAACGCCGGGATTCACGATTTCAACGTAATTGGCATTTGAGCGCACTACAGCAATTTCAGAACCAAAATGCGCGCGCATCTCACGAATGCGTGCATCGGTCTCCTCTGCACCGGATGTAATCGAAAGCAGCTTGCAAACAGCCTCATCATGTGCCTTGAGGCCATCCCAGCCCACTACATGCCCCTTGATGTTCTGCGCTGCTTCATACCCCTCCGCTTCCGATGTGCGTGCGGGCAGATAAAGTTCATCATGACTACAGGACTGAAGATACCAGCCTCTTTCCTGACAAAACGACACGACATCTGCGATAACCTGCTCGGGCAAAAAGCTCTCATAAAACACCTCACCGCTGGTGGATTTGATCAACGCGCCATTATATGTAATGATGGGAACATCCACCCCGAGGGCCAGTGCGACCGGCAGCGCTGCCCGATACATACGGCCCGTGGCAATCGTCACCGTAACACCAGCCTTAACGGCCGCCTGAACGGCATCTATATTTTTCTGCGAAACCTGCTGGCCTTTCGGGAGCAACGTTCCATCAAGATCCGTAACAAAAAGTTTAATAGACATATCATACCTCCTCTACAAAAGGGAAAGTGTCCGCTTCTATTTTCTCACATTGCGGCGAAAATGCAAGCATTGACCGCAAAACTTCCTTTTGCTCTGTTGACAAATCGTGGTAAAATGAAGGAAGATTTCAGTTATGCATCTACGCCGGCGCTTCGTTGCAGATGCCCTCCGTACTTGAAATCGTTTTTTATTCTCGGAAAGAAGGTCCTTTATTGAACTGGAAACTCGTTCTCGCCATCCTCACCTGCAACATCTTGTTCATGTCTTCCAGCTATACCATGCTCGTCCCGTTCCTTCCCATGTACCTGACCATGGAACTCGGCGTCAGCCAGGCGGATGTCAACATCTGGTCCGGCATCGTCTTCTCCGCCTCCTTCCTCGTATCGGCCATCATGGCCCCGATCTGGGGAAAGATGGCCGATACGAAAGGAAAGCGTATCATGGCCATGCGTGCGAGCTTTCTCCTCTCCATCAGCTATTTCCTCGGCGGCATCGTACAGTCTCCGGAGCAGCTGACTCTCATGCGCCTGTTCCAGGGATTTGCCTCGGGGCTCTGGCCCATGGATCTTGCCATCATGACGCTTTACGCGCCGGCCTCCAGACTCGGCTTCTGCCTTGGCATCATGCAGGGCACGCTGACAGCCGGCGGCGTCGTGGGGCCGCTGCTCGGCGGCATCCTCGCCGAAGCTGTCGGCATGCGTTATTCATTCTTTCTGGCATCAGGCGCCCTCTTCCTGAATTTCCTTGTCTTTACCTTCATCATCAAGGAACCTCCCACGCCTGCTAAAACGGAGGCGACAAAAGATGACATTCCTGACGCCACGGAGTGCTCGCCCTGGCGGATGCCGCTGCTGCGCAATATGCTGCTCTGCGGCACGCTCGTACAGATGGTCATCCTGATCCTGCAGCCGGTTCTCACGACGTACGTCGCCAAGCTCGCAGGTCCCCTGCCGAATATCGTCTTCGTCGCCGGTCTCGTCTTCTCACTCGGCGGCATCGCCGGCGCCATGGCTGCACCAGTCTGGGGCACCTTCGGTCAGCGCCGCGGCTTCTTCAAGGCCATGTGTCTCGGCATGACAGGTGCCGGTATCTCCATGATCATCCAGGGCATCCCCGACACCCTCGTGCCCTTTGCCATCATGCAGTTCGTCGGCGGCCTCTTCTTCTGCGGCATCCACCCTGCCATCAATGCCATACTGGCCAGCAACACGCCGCCATCATACAAAGGTCGCATCTTCGGCATGCTCTTTGCCGCCCAGCAGGTTGGCTCGATGGCAGGTCCACTGCTCGGCGGCCTGATTGCAACGTACCTCGGCATGCACTGGGTCTTTGCCCTCTCCGGCATAATCCTGCTCCTGCTGAGCACCGCCGTCTGGCGCCGCTACCATGCCATGCCCTGCTGATCCACAAGAACGGAAAAGCCGCTGCCCGTGGCAGGATTTCCGCCCCCTTCCAACGAAATAAATACGTATCCAATACCAAACGAAGGGACGTGAGACTATGAGCTTCCATAATGATAAAATCGCCTACTTTTTCATCGCCTTTGCCCTCTATCTCCTGATCCGGGCTTTCGCTGAATCCTCATCCGGCTCCCTGACAATCATCCTGCTCTATGTCTCCATCGCCATCTCCCTGCTCGCCAGCAACGTGCCGCGCGTCATGGATATCCCGCTGCATTGCGTCTATCCGGTTCGCTGCGTGGAAATCTTTTCTTTCGGCTTATCTATTGTCTGTTTCATCGTCTTATGTATGCATTATATCCTGCAACTGAGCTAACGATGCTTCAAAATAAAATAAAAGCTGATTATCATGAACAAGATGCCATTCATGATAATCAGCTTTTCATTTATATCGATATAAGATACGTTTTTATGCCTTGGCTGCTGCGTCCCAGCCGATCTGCAGGGCTTTCATGTTCTGCTCGACGGTATGAGGCGGCACGCGGTGGGCGACGGCCTGCTTGATGGTGTCAAACGAGACGAGGCCAGTCAGCCGCACGAGGGCGCCGAGCGCCACGATGTTCGCAAAGAGCGGCTTGCCGACTTCTTCGATGGCGAGCTTCGTGATGGGGATGCGCACGACATGCGGGAAATCGGGGACGTTTGGCACAAGCTGTTCATCAAGGACGAGCAGACCGTTGGGGTTGAGATCCTTATAGTACTTGTCCGCCGCTTTCTGCGTCATGGCGAGCA
Source organism: Mitsuokella sp. AF21-1AC (assembly GCF_003458855.1). NCBI lineage: Bacteria > Bacillati > Bacillota > Negativicutes > Selenomonadales > Selenomonadaceae > Mitsuokella > Mitsuokella sp. AF21-1AC. Next base: position 11,917 of record NZ_QRVW01000029.1, on the reverse strand, counting down.
CGAGATCCGGGACGATGACATGCGGATGGAAGATGGGCTTGTCATCGATGATGACTTCGGACTTCGACGCACCACCGCGGGCTTCCGGGCCATACGACTGGGACTGCACGGCTTCCTTGCCTTCGGCGACCGCCGCCTCGGCAAAGATGATGGCTGCCGTGATGACGCCCTGTCCGCCGGAGCCTGATAATCTAAGCTGTTTTCTCATTTTGCAGCACCCCCTGCCCGTTTGATTACCTGATCGTATGCCGTATCGTAGTCAATAGCCTGTGTCTGCAGGAAGCAGCCAATCGGGAACTTGCCCTCGCGTTTCTCCTGCGGCAGCTTGTCCCAGGCGGCCTTCATGACAGCATGATCGCGCATCCACTTCATCATGTCAGCCGGGCCTCCCATGCGGTTCTTGCGGCCAAAGGCCGTCGGACACTGGACCATGGCTTCGATGAAGGAAAAGCCCTTGTTGTCGAGACCGGCGGCGATCATATTCGTCATGTGGGTAACGTGGAAGGCCGTCGAGCGGGCGACATACGTCGCACCGGCTGCTTCGGCGAGCTCGCAGGCATCGAAGGTGCGGTCAACGGAACCATACGGTGCCGTCGTGGCCTTGGCTCCGATTGGTGTCGTCGGCGAAGCCTGACCGCCCGTCATGCCGTAAATATTGTTGTTGAACATGACGACCGTGAGGTCCACGTTGCGGCGGCAGCCGTGAATGAAGTGATTGCCGCCGATGGCCGTGCAGTCACCATCACCCGTGATGACGACGACGTTGAGATCCGGATTGGCCAGCTTGATGCCCGTGGCAAACGGGATGGCGCGGCCATGGGCCGTGTGCAGCGTATCGAAATCCATGTAGCCGGATGCACGCGACGAGCAGCCGATGCCGGAGACGATGACGGTGTTGTCCTGGGACAGTCCCTTCTGCTCAATCGCCTGCACGATGGCCTTCATCGCGATGCCGTTGCCGCAGCCCGGGCACCAGAGGTGCGGCAGGTGATTCTGGCGAAAATAACGTTCAAAGCTCCGTTCCATCATTTATTCCCCCCTGCAATCATCTTGTCGATGGCGGAGGAAATGTCCTCCGGCTCAAACGATCTCATATCGTATTTCCCGCAGAGTTCCACGGGGCACTGCCCGGCCACGGCGCGGCGCACCTCGTGCACGATCTGCCCGTAGTTGAGCTCCGCAACGAGGATGCCTTTGACCTTCACCGCCAGGCGCCTGATGGCAGCATCGGCAAACGGCCAGATGGTCATGAGGCGCAGAAGACCGACCTTCTGACCCTTGGTCCGTGCAGCCTGGACCGATTCATAGGCCGTGCGGGCCGAACCGCCAAAGGAAACGACGGCGTATTCGGCATCGTCCATGAAATACGATTCCGTGTGGATAATCTCTTCGCCAACGCGGTCGATCTTCTCGTGCAGGCGGCGGATGGAGTCTTCCGTGACCTGCGGGCTGCCCGAGGGGAAGCCCGTCTCATCATGGATGAGACCCGTCACATGGATGCGGTAGCCCTGACCGAAATCCGCGACATCCGGCACAAGGTCCTCGGCCGGCGCATACGGTTCATAGCCTTCGGCACGCGTCTTCTTCGGCTTGCGGCGCGGATAGACATCCACGTGATCCGGCAGCTCCACTTTCTCGCGCAGGTGGCCGATGACTTCATCCATCAGCAGGATGACCGGCGTGCGGAAGCGCTCGGCATAATTCACTGCCATGACGGTTGCATCGTATGTCTCGCGGACGCTCCAGGGAGAGAGGGCAATGATCGGATGGTCGCCATGCGTGCCCCAGCGCGCCTGCATGACATCGCCCTGCGACGGCGCCGTCGGCTGGCCCGTCGAGGGACCGACGCGCTGAACGTCGACGAGCACGCAGGGAATCTCCGCGCAGGCTGCATAGCCGATGAGCTCCTGCTTGAGGGAAAAGCCCGGACCGCTCGTCGCATCCATGACCTTGGAGCCGGCCAGCGAAGCACCGAGAATGGCGCCCATGCTGGCAATCTCGTCTTCCATCTGCACGAATTTGCCGCCGTGTTTCGGGAGCAGGCGCGCCATGGTCTCTGCGATTTCCGTCGACGGGGTAATCGGATAACCGGCAAAGAAATTTACACCTGCCGCGATTGCGCCCTCTGCGCACGCTTCATTGCCCTGCATCAATCTTGCCTTGCTCATTTTGCTGCCTCCTTATCCACGAAAATCGCATAATCCGGGCAGCGCAGTTCGCACTGGCCGCAGGCAATGCATGCCTCTTTATTCACGACCTGGACCTTGCCAAGCTCACTGAGCGCCAGCACAGCCTTGGGGCAGAAAGCCACACAGATGCCGCAGCCTTTGCAGCGCACCGTCTTAATGGTGATCTCTGACTTCATAGCGTTCCCTCCTAAAAATAACACGGCTTTTATATAGATAATGCATAGTTACTATATTTAATCTGCCATATACTTTTACATCATAGCAGAAACATGCTTATAAATCCAGTATTTTTGTAAATTAACTCGGTTTTTATTGTGTATATTTGTATGTATTCTATAACAAAATACTCTTAATACTCTGTCTTATTATCCTATAAAAAAGGAGTTCGCCACAAATGGACAAACTCCTGCTTCCGTATTATTTTTTCAGTATAAAGTCAGGCCTTCGCCGTTTGATCCGCTTTTTCTCCGGAACTATCGCTCTTGCCCGAGAGCACGACGCTCATGAGCACGAGTGCGGCGCCGGCGAGATGCGAGAAACCGAAGCTCTCGTGCAGGCAAATGACGCCGATGATGGCTGCAAACACAGGCTCCAGCGAGAACAGGATGCCGACGCGTTCGGCTGCAATGAAGCGCTGTGCCTGAAGCTGTGCCAAGAAGCCGAAGGCCGAGCACACAAGGCCAAGGTACATCATGCCGCCCCAGCTCGTGCCGTGCGGCATCATCGGTTCGCCAAGGTAAAGCGCCGTCAAAAGGCCGAAGAGCGCGGTGAATCCGAACTGCAAGACGCCGAGCGTCACGGCATCCATGTGCACGAGCAGGCGGCTGGCATACGAGACTTGCAGGGCGCAGAGCATCGCACCGATTAGGCAGAAGACATCACCGGGATTGAGACTGAGCCCGCCCGAAAGCGTCAGGCAGCCGATGCCGAGCAAAGAGAGCGCCGAGGTCATCCAGACCGAGCGGCGCAGCGGCCGCCCGTAGACGAAGCGCTCGACGAAGGGAATGAACACAACCATCATGCTCGTGATGAAGCCGGCGTTTGTCGTGGTCGTGTAAGCCACGCCCTTGACGAGCAGGCTGAAGGCCAGGAAAACCATGAGCCCGACGAGGGCGCCGGCGCGCACCATCGGCCAGGTGACGCGCTTCCAGCCGCTCCCGAGCAGCAGTCCCGCCGCCAGGAAGGCGATGCCGAAGCGCCAGGCGACAATGGCAAAGGCACCGAGATCCGTCAGACCGTCTTTCATGAAGAGATACGAAGAGCCCCAGCAGAAAGTCACAAAGAGCAGCAGGCACTCCGCGCGTTTTGTTGTCATGTCCATCCATCCTTTCCATGCGTTTATGCGTCAGCGGCCTCAGGCCACCATCTTATTTCATGCATACAGAAAGACATTTTAACAGAAATCCCCAGTTTTGTGCGCGGACAGAAGACCTCTTTTACGAAAAATACGGTGAGATCCGTACCTTTCCCAAAAACTGGCAGGATTTCCCGCTTTGAACGGCCAATACTATCCACATAGCCAAACACTTAGATGGATGTATGATTTATGGATTACGGAGGATTTTTCCATGCAGAACTTTACCTTCAAATGCCCGACGGAGATTGTCTTCGGGCGTCATGCCGAAGATCAGGTGGCCGAAAAGATCCGCGCGTACGGCGGCAGCCGCGTCTTTATCGTTTACGGCGGCGGCAGCGTCGTGCGCTCTGGCCTGCTCTCGCGCATCGAATGCCAGCTGACGGCAAACGGCCTGGCCTTCCAGGTGCTCGGCGGCGTGCAGCCGAACCCGCGCCTCTCGCTCGTCCGCGAGGGCGTGCGCGAAGCACTGCTCTTCAAGGCCAATTTCATCCTGGCTGTCGGCGGCGGCAGCGTCATCGACTCGGCCAAGGCCATCGCACACGGCGTGGCCAATCCGCACACGGATGTCTGGGATTTCTGGACGGGCCATGCCAAACTTGAGAAGACGACGCCGATGGGCTCGGTGCTGACAATTGCCGCAGCCGGCAGTGAGACGAGTGATTCCGCCGTCCTGACGAATGAAGAGACATCGCGCAAGATGGGCCTCAACACCCCCTTAAACCGCCCGGTCGTCGCCTTCATGAATCCGGAGCTCACCTTCACGGTCCCGAAACGCCAGCTCGTCTGCGGCATCTCGGACATCCTCATGCACACGATGGAGCGCTACTTCACGAACGTCAAGGCCGAGAACATGCTGACCGATTACGTCGCCGAATCCGTCATCAAGACAGTCATGAACAAGTCCCGCGTGGCCATCGAGAACCAGGAAGACTACGATGCCATGAGCGAGATCATGTGGTGCGGCAGCGTCTCGCACTGCGACTTCACGGGGCTCGGCCGCGGCAAGGACTTCTCCTGCCACAAGCTCGGCCATGAACTCAGCGCGCGCTATGATGTGACGCACGGCGCCTCGCTGACCTCGGTCTGGGAGGCCTGGGCCGAATACGTCTATCGCGACGATCCCACCCGCTTCGCCCAGTACGCCGAGCGCATCTTCGGTATCGAGACCGGTACGGAAGAGGAGCGGGCACGCCTCGGCATCGAGAAGATGGTCGCCTACTTCCAGGGCATCGGCATGCCGGTAAGCCTCAAGGAACTCTTCGGCAAGACGCTGAGCAACGAGACGATCACGGAGCTCGCCGACCTCGCCACGGCCGGCGACACCAAGAAGCTCGGCACCTTCCACCCCCTGACGAAAAAGGATGTCATCGCCATCTACAAGCTCGCCAATCATTGAGCATGAACTAAGCCACAGAAACAAGCCACAGCAAAGCCCCCTGACAAACATTCGATTTGTCAGGGGGCTTCTGCATGGGATTGGGTAATTTGTAAAAAGAGGAAAATCTAAGAATCAGGGAAAAGATGGATCAGCAAATGCCGAGCAGACCCAGCATGATGCCGAGCAGCATGATGCCGAGCATGACGTAGTTGACGTTGACATGCTTGTTGCGCAGCAGGTAGAACGCCAGCAGCGTGACGCAGAGCGGCACGATGCCGATGAAGAGCTGATCGAGGTACTTCTGCAACATGATGGGTTCCTTGCTGCCTTCCACGGCCACGGAAACGATGGTCTTGAACTTGACCGTCGACGCCGTCATGCAGCCCATCATCATCAGGCCGATCATGCCCGAAGCCTTCGTCAGGAGGCGCATGCCGCCGCTCTCGTAAAGGCGTTTGATGAAGCTCTCACCGACCATGTAGCCGCTCATCAGCGCATAATAGTGGATGAGGAAGGCCGGTACGTTGTAGAGTACGAGGAAGACGAAGGCGCCGAGCGGCGAACCGGCGCTTGCCAGTGAGATGCCGATGCCGGCGGCCAGGACGCGCAGGATGCCCCAGAAGAAGGAATCGCCGATGCCGGAGATTGGGCCCATCAGCGAGGCCTTGATGGCCGTGATGGAGTTGGTATCGAAGCTCTTGTCCTCGCTGTTCTGCTTCTCCATCGCGGCGACGAGGCCCATGATGAAGTTGTTGATGTGCATGGTCGCATTGAACCATGTCGTATGGCGCACAATAGCCTCTGCGCGTTCTGCATCCGTCTTGTAGAAGCGGTTGATGACCGGCAGCAGCGTGTAGATGACGCCGAGTGCATGGTACTGCGTGGCGCCCGTGCGGCTCGCGTTCATCGTCCAAGAGCGCCAGAAGACGGAGCGCAGCATTTTTTTATCTTCAGGGGAAAGTGTTTTCTTCTCTTCCATCATGCGAAAAAGTCCTCCTCTTCTTCCGTTTTCGTCTTGGGAGCCGTCGAAGCGGCACCGCCTGCCGGCAGATGCGCAATCTCGATATCACGGCTGATGATGACGACGCAAATGACAACGCCGAGAGCAGCAACGGCTACAGCCGGCAGTTTGAGATAAGCCGTGAGCACGAAGCCCAGCAGGTAGAATACGGCCAGCTTGTTATCCCAGAGGAGTTTCATGAGCATGGCAAAACCTACAGCCGGGAGCAAACCGCCGGCGGCCGAGAGGCCATGCATGAACGCAGGCGGCACGCTTTCCATGAAGACGTTGACCGGGCCGCTGCCAGCCAGCACGCCGAAGAAGGACATCGAGGAGATGATGATGTAATAGAGCACCCAGGTGCCGTAATGCATGGCCACGATCTTGCCCTGTGCATTGGCGGCAGCCGCGCGGTCGAGGAACGGTGCAAAGATGTTCATGAAGACGTTCTTGAGGAACATGACGACAAACGCAGCGAGCATGCCGATTGGGATGGCCAGCGTGATGGCCGCCTGCTGCTCGACGTTGGCCGTAATGGCAAACGTCGTTGCCATGGCCGTAGCCGTGACCGGCTCCGCCGCGATGACACCGCCGATATTGACGTTGCCGAGGAATACGGCTTCGAGAGCCGCGCCCATCAGGATACCCGTTTCCATATCACCGAGCAGGAAGCCCGTGACCAGGCCGACGACGAGGGGTCGCTCCATCATGCTCTGACCAGTCAGGTAGTTGCCTGCAAAGCAGATGAAGACACTGAGTGCCGCTATGGCAGCATATTCTAGCATAATTTACGCTCCTTCCAATCCTGCAAGTATCAGCCCAGCTTTGCCAGAGCTTCCTTGAGATCCAGCTGCGGGTTCGTCGGCAGGACCTGGTTGTACGATTTGATGTGCGGCAGGGCTGCCAGTTCGCGCGCAGCCTCGAGTTCCTGCGGGTTGAGCAGGACGCTGTGGAAGAGTGCCGTCTTCGATTTCGGGTCCGATTTGTCAAAGCGGCCTGCATTGGCGACGTTGACCGTCTCGATATCCTGGACGTTCTTCGCGATCTTCGTCGCATCCGATACGCAGTTCACGATGGCAAAGATGCGCTTATCCTTGCCGCGCGGATCATTGAAGACGCGGATGGCATCGTCAACGGAACGGATGAGCAGCTTCATGCCATTCGGTACCGCCATCTTGAGCGTCATCTGCATGACGTCGCTCTTGGCTGCCTCATCATTGGCGACGACGAGCAGCGGTGCATTGAGCTCTTTCGTCCAGACAACGGCCACCTGGCCATGGATCAAACGGTCATCTACGCGAATCTGGGAAATCATAATCTATTCCTCCTAAAATAAAAACGATATAAATGCGTTATGATTGAACTGCCATCAGAAGAAATCGTCGAGTTCTTCCTCTGCACTCTCTTTCTTCTCGGGGACCAGCGGCACAAGCTGCGGCGCGGCTTCTGCCGTCATCGCCTTCAGCGTCTCTGCGGTCAGTTCTTCCTCAGGCGAGAGCATGACAGCCAGCACGAGCGGCAGGTTCGCATTGGCGAGCACGAAGACATTTTCCTTGCCGCTCTTGACGACTTCTGCGGCGACCTTCTGGTTGACGCTGCCGCCGTAGAAATCCGTGAAGATGACCCCCTGCTCATTTTCCTGCAGGCTGTCCAGGAACGCCGTGATCTGCGGCGTATAATCCTCGTCCGTCACATAGGCGTCGATAACCTTGAGCTCCTCGCCCTTGCCGGCCAGGATATTGATTGAACTCTGCATGCCGGAAGCCAGGTGTCCATGGCTGGCCATGAGATATTTCCTCTGCAAGATAAATCCCCCTTGTTTCATTCATTTCTCTTTCGTTTCATCTTATTTATAGAATAACGGACAATCTTTGCAAAAATACCGCAGAAATGTTTCAATCCTGTAACATTTCTGCGGTATTTCAACAAAACAGATATATTCCTTTTTATTCTGCCGGGGAGATATCATTCCAGGCATGCAGGATGGCCTCCTGCTCCTCGGCCGCACGGCGGAAATCCATCTCGCCGTAATGGGCCATGGTTTCCTTGTCGGCCTGTGTCACCGCCCCCGGATGCGTCGCGGCCGAAAAGGCAATACGGTTCAGGACCTCCTGTGTTTCTTCCATCATGCAGAATCGCAGGAAGGCTTCTGCCTCACGGGGATGCGGTGCGCCGTCGACCCTGGCCACGGCATCGAGCGTCCAGGCACAGCCCTCCGGCACGATGGTGTGGAGCGGGAATCCCGAGGATTCGAGGCTGCGTGCATCGTCGAGGAAGCCGATGCCGAGCAGGCACTGGCCGCTGGCGACGCGCTGCACGGCCTCAAAGCCGTTGTAGGAGCTCGTGCCGAGATTCGCTTTCAGGGCCGCGTAGAAATCCCTAGGCGCCGTATCGTGCTGCATGACGTACGCGAGCAGCGTATAGCTCGTACCGGCGGCATTGGGGTCGGCAAAGGCGACCTCTCCGCGGTAATCCGGGTCGAGCAGGTCCTCATACACTGCCGGTATGTTCTTGCCCTGCGGCGCAAATTCCTGCTCCCAGCGTTCCCGGTTGATCACGATGGCCAGCGGCGTCGAGGCGATGCCGAACCAGCGGTTCTCCGCCGAGCGGAACTGCTCCGGAATGACATCGGCTCCCCGCAGCACGACCGGTGACGTCAGGCGGTGCTCAGCAGCGCTCACCTGCGCATGTGTCGCGCCGCCCATCATGATGTCGGCCTGCGGATGCTCCTTTTCATGACGGACGCGCCCGAGCATGGCCTGAGTCGGCAGATAAATATAATCGTAGGTGCAGCCCGTCTTCTGCTGAAAGAGCTCAAGGGCCGCGCGCCCCACTTCATCGCGCATGGCCGAATACACGACAATGTGGTGCCCGCGAAGGTCGGGCAGGCCGTCATCTGACAGCTGCGTTTCCCCATCATGTGCACAGGCGGAGAGCAGAGCCGTCAGCACGAAAAGCAGGACTACAACCGGATACTTCCATTTCACGACGACTCACCTCCTGACCACTGCCGGCATACATCCGCCGCCGTCCACAGGCTTCTGCCGCTCGTATCCCCCAGATACTGCAGCGCCAGGCAGCCGTTTTCATATAAATCGAGATTGAGCACGTCATCCGGCAGATGAACGCCAGGCTGTTCCGGCTCATGCAGATGGATGCGGATGTGAGCGGACGGCGTCATCTGACGCACCTCCAGCTGCAGATGCACATCGCTTTCGCCAAGCGGCCGGGCCTCCTGCAAGGCTGTCGCCAGGTGGCGGCGTTCTCCTGCCGTCAGGACACGGCTTTCCCCGCCGGAAAGCCAGCGAACCTCGGCGGCATCCGGCAAGAGCTCAGCCAGATGCTGCGGCGTGATGAGGCCTGCGAGGATGACGCGCTGCAGATTCTGCACATCGCCGTTCTCATCGCCGTACGCTGCGCCGTCCAGCCACAGATGACTGCCGAGCGCAAACTCCTGTGTCTTGCCATTCAGGTAAACGATGCGTCCCGTCATGCGGGAATCGTCCTGCACCGCCGGAAGCGTCCGGGCAGCCCCGCGGCGCAAAAGCTTCTGCCGCAGCTCATCGATGCGCTGCAGGCGCTCTTCCTGGTCAATTACGCCCTGCCCCAGATATGCATCCTGGAATTCGATGCGCACGGGCAGCGAGATATCGGCCCGGCGCTCGGCTTCCTCTCGGGATTCAATGACCGTCACCTGATGATACGCGCGGGCATTCCAGAAAATCATCGCAGCACAGCCCAAGAGCAGCAGAGCATACAGGAAGAGCACCCGCCAGATCCATTTCCGTTTCATGAAGCACCCCCTGTCGCAAAGCTCAGGACAATCTCCGTGCCGCTGCTCGGATGACTGTACAAGTCGATGGCACCGCCCTGCTTCGTCATGATCTCGCGGCAGATGGCAAGTCCCAGCCCGTTGCCTTTCGCCTGACGCGCGTCACGCAGGCGGCTCACGGGATCCAGCAGGGCCTGCTGCAGCTCCTTCGTCATCCCAATGCCGTCATCGAGGATGTGTACCTCCAGCTGCTGCTCATTGCCGGCCATCATGATCTCGATGGTCATGCATTCGCTGTAACGCAGGGCATTGTCGAGGATATTCAGGAAGACCTGCTTCGTCTTGTCACGGTCGAACCGGCACACGTCATCCGTAAGCATGAGCTCCAGGTGGATATCTGCTGCATGAAGGCGCGGCCTCACCTCACGCACGACCTCACGCACGAGCGGTGCCAGCGGCGCCTCGCTGTCCGTAACGGAAAAGCCGGTGCGCCCGAGGCGTGACAGGGCCAGCAGCTCTTCCACGAGCTTCAGCAGGCGCCGCCCCTCTTCATGGATGGAACGCAGTCCCCGCGCCTTCGCCTCTTCCTCACGCAGGCGCGGGATCAATTCGGCATAGCCGATAATGGCCGTCAGCGGCGTCTTGAATTCGTGCGTCACGCTGTCGAGGAACATCTTCTGTTTCTGACGTTCCTGCTCGAGTCCCTCGATATAGCCGCGGATACCCAGTCGCATCTTGTCAAAATCCCTGGCCAGTGCTTCGATTTCATCACCGCTCTCAATGGAGACGGGCTCCTTATAATTCCCCTTTGAGATGCGGGCTGCCGCCTGCTGCAGCTTGTGCAGAGGGCTTGTCAGAGCATCGGCAAAGAACCCCGCGAGGATCCAGGCTAGCAAAGCGGCAAACAGGATGACCACCATCATCATCAGTAGCGTCCGCTGCATAAGCTGCGTCTCACGCGTCAACGGGTGCAGGAACCGCAAAACCCCGATAGTCTGCTGGTCGGCAAAGACCGGGAACGAAAGCATCAGGACAGGCTCGCTGCTCGTCTCATCGACGGTCCATGCCTTTTCGCCCTGCACGGCCTGCTGGATATCCCCTGCCGGCAGACTCAATTCGTTGCGTACTGAATCGGCGAGGAGATTGCCATGGGGATCATACGCCTGGATGCGGTACCCCAATTGCTCAGACAGGTACGCCGTTATCAGGGAAGCATGCGAGCGGAAGGCGTCTTCCGTCTTGTCTGCACCTTCCAGCACGCGATCTACATAGAGCTGCGCGCCATAACTTTCCCGAAGCGACGTATCCGCACTGGACTGCACGAGGCTGTGCGCCAGGGCACTGTAGGCAATGCTGCAGGCCGCGAGCAGCACGGGCAGGAAAATCGCCACACTCATGAGCATGACCTTACCCTTCATGCGCATGCAAAGCTTCATCGCGATTCCTGCCTTTCCGCGAGCTTATAGCCCGTACCATAAACGGTCTCCAGTCTCTCAGCATAGGGTCCCATCTTCTTGCGCAGACGCTGTATGAGGATGTCGACAGCCCGCGTGCTGCCAGCAAAATCATAGCCCCACACTTCTTCGAGCAGCCGTTCGCGCGTGAACACATGATTGGGATGGCGCATCATGAGCGCCAAAGTATCGAATTCCTTGCGCGTCAGGCTCACGGGCTGCCCGTCCACTTTGGCCGTGCGTGACTCCGGATCAACTATCAGGCCCTGCACGGCGACGGCTTCTTCTTCGGGGGCCGCACTCGCTGCCGGCTCAGCCCGCCGCAGCACAGCCTGCACGCGCAAGATGAGTTCCTCGCTGCTAAACGGTTTCGTGACATAGTCATCGGCACCGAGGCGCAGGCCGAGGATGCGATCCTCGCGTTCCCCTTTAGCTATCAGCATGATGACAGGCAGACGTTCCCCATTCTCGCGCAGATGGCGCAGCACATGATAGCCGCTCTGATCCGGCAGCATGACATCGAGGATCAGCAAAGCCGGGTGGCAGCTTGACGCCAGCTGCAGGGCCTCCTGCCCCGATACGCCCGTCACGACCTCATAACCAGCAAGTTCCAGGTTCATGCGCACGAGATCCAGGATGCTGTGCTCATCATCAATCACTAAAATTCGTTTTCCCATTTTCTCCGTCCTCCATCTCCGCTCCATTATACAGGAAATTCGCTGGAACGCAAAATCAAAACCACCAGTTAAACTGGTGGTTTGCTCTGG